>NZ_JBEPMO010000020.1:0-41954 GCF_040545805.1 Moheibacter stercoris | reverse complement strand
CACAAAGCAATTTACTAAAATTGCTTCAATTGGGAAAGCTTTGGCTTTCCTTTTTTTATTTATAAAAAAGGCTATCTCACTTTTGAGACAGCCTCCTTTCCATTAAAATGTATGGTAGAATTACTTTTTAATTACTTTGAAAGTTTCCACTTGTCCGCCTTCTAATGTTACACGGAATACATACAATCCAGAAGTCAATGCCGAAACATTTACTTGGCCATTCGTTACTTTTCCATTTGTCATTACAGATTGACCTGCTAAGTTGAATACTTCTACTTTCTCAATTCCTTTTGATGTAGTAATGTTCAACACATCGTTTACTGGATTTGGATAGTAAGCAAATTTCGCTCCTGAAATGTCAGACAAGCCTAAAGTAGCACATTCTCCATCGATGATCATGTCTCCTTCTACGGTTGCTCCAGTAGATGAAACGAATAAATCGAAGGTTGCTCCTCCGTTCGCAGACTGATACGTCGGCAATGTATCGGTGTACACATAATCAGACGATACCCAGAATACTGGATTTCCTGATCCTGTTGGCGCTCCTGAAATACCTACCCAGTATTTTTTATCTGCTGTTGCAGTGGCTGGGAAAATTACGGTATTTGGTAAAGTAATTTCTACTGAATACACTGGATAACCTGTCGAACCAAACGTTCCATTTTCTGTAATTGAAGATGGAGTGATGGAGGTTAAAGTCTCACCGAATTGAGCTCCTACCGCTGTATCTCCTTCGAAGAACATCATATCAAATGTGGTAGGTGCTCCTCCTAAAGTAACCACATTGATTGTGAATTTCTCCACTTCGAATTGTGTATTGGCTAAAACATTGAAGTCGTTAGCAGCCATATAATTATCTGATCCGTTGTTTACAAATCCTACTCCATTGGTAGCCACTCCTTCATGTACTGGTGCACATGGATCGTACACTGGAGGATCAAAACATGTTACATTCAACTCATAATTTCCAGTAGATGAGCTCCATCCTTCTACCATAATGTAGTAAGTTGAAGTACCGTCTGACATAAAGGTAACTTCTGACTGAACTCCACATGAATCATCGTTGTAAGCAACTTCAGTTCCTAAACCACAATCCGTAAATACGCGGATTGCTGTATCATACGTAGAATTACATAATGACAATGTAACCATTTGAGCGCTTCCTGTTCCTGTGAATTTGTAGAATACATCTCCTGCAGAATTTCCACCTGAGTTGGTAGCAAATGTAGTGGCACCTGTAACTGTATCTCCACAAGCTACTGCAATTGCATCCTCACAATCATCATTTGCTGGTGGTGGTAAGATTTCTCCACATTGAACAAATTTCGATCTTGAAACATTTTCAAATTCACAATCAGAATTGTTGTGCAAAATGAATCGAACAGTTTCAGATGTTGTTGCAGTCCAAGTTATTGGAGTTACTCCAGCAGCATAAGCCACGGATCCATCTGGGCTTGCAATCGTGATAAAGTCAGTATTAACTGAACTTGAGAAGATATATTCTGTACCTGCCGTTACGGTAATACTAGAATATTCTCCAGTCCAAGCAGCAGAAGTTACCAATTCAGGCGCACCAGAACAAGCTGGAGTCAAAGATCCCCAAGATCCGTTAGGCGTATCCAAACATGGTTCTTCTGTTGCAACATCATTACAATCTCCTTCTACATAGAATACACTACGGAAATTTTCATCATCAAGTACCCAAGCTGCTCCAGAGTTATTACTCAAGGCCACTACAGAACCACTTGTTCCTGAAGTTGTCGTAACCCAATAGGTTGCGTTCGGTGTTGTAACATTTAACCAATAGGTTCCTTCTCCTAAAGTAATTGGAGTTGCAAGTGCAAATTCAACGCGGTGTGCAGTAAATCCGAATGCTTCTCCATACTCAACATTTGTCGTTGGTGTTAAAGTCATATTCTCTATTTCAGTTCCAGGGAAACCAGCTGCATCTTCATGAATTCTAATGGTAGCTGAGCTTACACCTGAAGTTGACAAGAAACTCATGGTTACTTGACGTAAAGTAAATTCAGTTCCTGCATCAACCGTGAAATCATCTGCTACACGATAAACATCTGATTCTAAAATTCCATATCCATTCTCAAGCGCACTAATTTCTCCATCTCCTTGGTAACAGTCATAATCAGGATCATCAAATACGTAAGGTTCTTCACAAGTAACATCCAATACATAGTTTCCAGTACTGGAACTGAATCCTTCTACCATAATGTAGTAGGTTGATGTACCATCAGATTCAAAGGTCAATTCAGAACGAGTTCCGCAAGAATCATCATTGAAAGCGATTTGTGTTGCCAACGTACAGTCTGAGTACACTCTTAAATATGTATCAAAAGAAGAATCACATAATGATAAGGTTACAATTTGTGCTTCTCCATTTCCAGTAAATTTATAGAAAACATCTCCTGCTGCGTTTCCTCCAGAATTGGTTGCAGTCGCAGTAGAACCAGATACGCTATCTCCACAAGCTACAGCAATTGCATTTGCACAATCATCGTTTGCTGGTGGCGGAACAATTTCTCCACATTGTACTCTTCTTGCACGCAATCCAGAGCTTGCAACATTACAATCTGAATCTAAATGCAAATAAAAACGAATCGTCTCATTGGCAGTTGCAGTATAAGTTACAGATCCTACACCCGAAGTATAAGCAATCGTACCAGCCGAATCAGCTATTGTTATGAAATCGCTTGAAATTGAACTAGAGAAAATATATTCTGTTCCAGCTGTTACATGTACCAAAGAATATTCTCCTGTCCATCCAGCTGTTGTAATATTTTCGCTAAGTCCATTACATGCAGGAGTAAATCCTGATCCTGTTGGATATTGACCATTTGGCGAATTAAAACAGCCTTCTATTGGTTCCTCTGGCGTAATACAATTTCCTTCCAATAAAAATGCACCATCATAAGGAAATCCATAAAGCCCTACATCTACCCATTCTCCTCCAAGTAATCCAGCGAAATTGGTTCCATTTTGAACTCCCTCAGTATATATCCAATAACTTGCATTGTTAGCTATTGAAGAAATTCCCAACCAGTATAAATTACCTGATTCACCACCTTCCAATGAAATAGGCGTTGGCAACGTCAACTCTACCAAATAAATTCCTGTCGCAATCTCTGTCATTGCATCTGGAGTTATGGCAGTAGGACTCATGATCTCTGCACCTGGCAATCCTGCATTATTTCCATAAAATGCTACATTTACTTGTACAACAGGATTCATCAAAATTAAATTCAACCTTTCAATTTCGAAGACAACATCTGCGGCAACTGGAAAATCAGCTGCAAGCCCCAGTAACGTCAAATCTCCCAAACCATCACTTGCGCCTACATCATAGAGAACATCACAAGGAGTAATGTCATCTAGCCCGAAGTCTATTGTTTGAGCATTCCAATTGGGAGCCCCAGTTGGAAGTCCATTTATCCCCGTTCCAGGGCCATTCCATTGATTTTGTAAAGTGCTACTGTAAGAATGTAGCATTGGATTGTTTCCATTCAGTTGAGCTCCTGCCGAGATCATACACAAAATAGAAACTAACCCAGAAAGTAGTTTTTTCTTCATCTGTTATGTATTAATTAATGATTAAGACGGAAAATTACAGTTTTTCATCAAAAAAATAAAATTTATTAATCATTTATCCATCTCTTTTATAGCGTATTATTTATTTGAAATGTTTCATTTTTTAATTTAAAATCCTGATTGATAATCTCCTAACTTCCCCAGTTCAACTCTAATTATTTTTTCTCCAAAACTTCAACTTTTAATGAATACTAAATGAAATTACAAATCCATCGGTGCCATTTGCTAGTGCAAATCGTCAGCACAAATAAGAAGAGGATTGACTTAATTGAACCCAAATGAATGCTTTGAGTTTTCATTTTCCTTTTGGTTGGATGTTTACTAAATTCTATTGTACAAAAAAAGCCCCGATTTCTCGGGGCTTGCTATTTCTAAAAGTTAGTATCTAATCCTTACTTTTTAATCACTTTGAAAGTTTCCACATGTCCGCCTTCCAATGTTACACGGAATACATAGCTTCCAGAAGTCAATGCCGAAACATTTACTTGACCGTTCAATACTTTTCCGTTTGCCATTACTGACTGACCTGCTAAGTTGAATACTTCTACTTTCTCAATTCCTTTCGCTGTCGTGATGTTCAATACATCTTTCACTGGATTTGGATAGTAAGCAAATTTCGCTCCTGACATATCTGACAAGCCCAAAGTAGCACATTCACCATCGATGATCATGTCTCCTTCTACGGTTGCTCCAGTAGATGAAACGAATAAATCGAAGGTTGCTCCTCCGTTCGCAGACTGATACGTCGGCAATGTATCGGTGTACACATAATCAGACGATACCCAATACACTGGATTTCCAGCAGCAGTTGGTTGTCCTGAGATTCCCACCCAGTACTTTTTGTCTGCTGTTGCAGTGGCTGGGAAAATAACGGTATTTGGTAAGGTAAATTCTACTGAATACACTGGATAACCTGTCGAACCAAACGTTCCATTTTCTGTAATTGAAGATGGAGTGATGGAGGTTAAGGTCTCACCGAATTGAGCTCCTACCGCGGTATCTCCTTCGAAGAACATCATATCAAATGTGGTAGGTGCTCCTCCTAAGGTTACAACGTTGATCGTGAATTTCTCCACTTCAAACTGAGCATTTGCCAATACATTGAAATCATTGGCTGCCATATAATTGTCAGCTCCATTGTTGACAAATCCAACTCCATTGGTTGCAATTCCTGTATGAATTGGCGCACATGGATCGTATGGTGGTGGTGGAACGATTTCTCCACATTGAACCATTCGATCAACCCAGTTTTGAGAACCTAAACAGTCTTCATTTTCATGCGTATAGTAACGGATGGTTTCTGTGGCAGTAGCCGTCCATGTTACAGTACCTGTTCCAGTTGTATAAGCTACCAATCCGTCTTCATCTGAAATCGTGATGAATGCTGTTGCAACATCAGTTGAGAAAATATATTCGGTTCCTGCTGTTACATTTACCAATGAATATTCTCCAAACCATCCCCAATCACCGCCTGTGATACTTTCTGGAATTCCATAACATGATGGTGTGTAAGCTGTTGATGGATAAGCTCCATTTTCTGCTTCTAAACATCCTTCTGTTGGCTCTTCTTCATCTAAGTCTTCACAGGTTACATCCAATACATAGTTTCCAGTAGTGATACTCCATCCTTCTACCATAATATAGTAAGTTGAGGTACCATCTGATTCAAATGTTAATTCTGAACGAGTTCCACACTCATCATCATTGAAAGCGATTTCTGTTGCCAACGTACAGTCTGTGAACACTCTTAAAACAGTATCGAAATCGGAGTCACATAATGACAAGGTAACGTTTTGCGCTACTCCAGTTCCAGTAAACGTATAGAATACGTCTCCTGCAGAGTTTCCTCCAGAGTTAGTTGCAGTCACAGTAGAACCTGTTACGCTATCTCCACAAGCTACAGTAATTGCATTTTCACAATCGTCGTTTGCTGGTGGTGGAACAATTTCTCCACAAGTAACCATTCGATCAACCCATTCTTCTGAAGCTAAACAATCTTCATTTTCATGCGTATAATAACGGATAGCACCTGTTAAAGTTGCTGTCCAAGTTACGGATCCAGTTCCAGTGGTAAAGACTATTTCCCCTGCTCCATCTGCAATTGTAATGAACGCCGTAGCTACATCGGTTGAGAATACATATTCCGTTCCTTCTGTAACGTTTACAATAGAATATTCACCAAACCATCCAATATCTCCTTCTGTGATACTTTCTGGAATACCGATACAAGCTGGAGTAAATGCCTCTTCTGGATATGCACCATATTCTGCTTCTAAACACCCTTCTTGTGGTTGTTCCAATTCACTACATGTTCCGTCAATGGACATAATCCCTTCGTAATTTCTTCCATTTGAAACATACAATGACCAAGTTGAGCCACCATTTGCAGATTGCCAAGTTGGCAATGTATCTTCTAGGTTGTAGACATAGGAAACCCAGAATATGTTATTATTGGTTGTTGAAGGTGTTCCCGACAAACCAATCCAATATTTTTTATCTTCTGTTTCAGTCGCTTCAAATACCAATGGTTCATCAAAAGTCAAAACAACTTCATAGGTTGTGAAACCTGTATTTCCAAATTCTCCAGCAGGAGTAATGGAAGTTGGGGTAATACCAAGAATAGCTTCACCAATTTGTGCTCCCACACCTGTTTCTCCTTCAAAGAACATGGCTTCAAATGTAGTAGGTAATCCACCTTGCGTAACAACTCTAGCTGTTACTGAATTGATTTCAAATTGAGTATTTGCTAAAACATTGAAATCATTGGCTACCACATAATGTGCTGTTGCAGAATGCACCATACCAACTCCATTGTTTCCTAAACCATCGTGCTCAGGCGCACAAGGATCATATGGAACAAATTCTCCACAAGCGACCATTCTTGAAACTAGGTTTTCAGAACTTAAACAATCTTCATTTTCATGCGTGATGAATCGAACTGTACCAGTAGTTTCTGCTGTCCAAACAAGGGATCCAGTTCCTGTAGCCAATATTTCAGTTGCATTTGAATTTGCAATGGTAATATACGCTGTTTCGATGTCAGTTGAGAACGTATATTCAGTTCCTGCAACAACATTGATAATAGAGTATTCACCAAAATATCCCTCATCGGTGATTAGATTTGGAACCCCATTACAAACTGGCGTTTGAGCAAATTCTGGCCAAGCACCATTTGGTGTAGACAAACAACCTTCTACTGGCTCTTCTGGCACAACATCAATCAAAATATTATCCAAATGCAAATAGAACATATCTCTAGCTGAATAGGCATTAAATCCTACATAATAAACACCTGTCGCGCTAGGAGTAAACGTTTTGGTATCTGAAGTTTTTCCATGTGAGAAACTTGGATAATCTGCAATTAGGTTGGTCATACCGCTTGGAGTATTCGAATTTCCAAACATTACTTTCATGCTTTCTGAAAAACCTGCAGCTCCATAGTCATAAGAAATTTGGTAAGTTACTCCTTCTTCCAAATTTAATCCTTGTGTAAAGAACCAAGAATTTGCGGCATTATTTGTATTCCAAGAATAACGCAATACTTTTCCAGAAAACCCATTGGTAGTCGTTGTATAGTTAACCGTAGCCCAATTGTTACCTGTTCCAGCGTTGACAACTGTCGTACATTCTGGCATTCCAGGTACAACTGCAGAAGTGAAATCTTGTAAATACGGAACATCTGTTGCTAAACATCCACATTCACCTGCTATGAAAAATACAGCTTGGGATTGAACACTAAAATCTTCACCCCAAGTATCACCAAAATCCTCACTAAATTGAACGTATCCACCAGTGGTACCATTTTCATTAACTTGCCAATATACGGTTGATGAATTGGTGTTTAAGAATTCTGGCTCAATCCAATAGGTTCCTGAATTCAATACAATAGGTGTAGTTAAATTAAAGGTTACATGGTAGCCTTTCAATCCATACCCTGCATTATGCAAAACACTTGATTCTGCAGATAACGTTATAGTATGAAGAATTTCACCTGGTGATCCATTTTCAGATGCACGAATGTTGAAGGTTCCCTGTGTGATAGCGGTTGAACTTAACACATCAAACGTCATTTGTCTAACCGTTAAATTGAATCCTTCATCCACTACGAAATCATCAGCAACTCTATATTCTGCATTGATTCCAAAACCATCTTGTACTTCTCCAATAATTCCGTCTCCTTTCACACAAGGATAATTTGGAGCTGATATTGGTGTGATTGTTCCACATTTTACCAATTTCATTCTTTGTATGGATGAATCATCACACGACTCATCATCATGTGCCAAGAAACGATAGTTTCCCGTAGCAGTAGGTGTAAATTCAACTTGTCCAACACCAGCTTTTAACACAGTGTTTCCAGCAAAATTTGCAATGGTAACAATGTTGGTTTCAATAGAACTTTTAAAATAATAGGTTTGTCCACCTATTAAATTTACTAGTGCATATTCAGCACCCCAAGCATCTGCAGTAATTGGTTCATAATGTCCTATACAATTTGGAAAATACACTAATTCTGGGTACATACCATAATAATCATTCAAACATCCCTCTGCAAATTGGGTTGATTCTACTTTCACATCGTCTACACCAATTCCGTAAGAATAATCATTGATTCCTTCAAACGCAATATAATATTCACTTGCATCATCCGACTCTGGCAAATTCAAGGTTACTTGAGTCCACGCAGTTACATTCGAAATGTATTCTGCTCCAGGAATCAATGTCCAAGCCCCATCTGCTGATGTCTTATAAAATACGCGTAATTGACTTTGATCTGAACCCCACGTTGGGTTCACATACCAAAAACTCAATTTAGACTCAACTCTATCTGTGAAATCAAACATTGGAGAAACCAATCTCGTTTGATTTGCAGTTTGTGAGGACTGACTAAATGATGCGTTTAAAACACCACCATGTGAAGTACGGTGCGCTCCTGTACCTGAGCCTGAAGACCCAGCTCGATAAATCCAGTTAGAAGTACCTACCACATATTCATTTGTCCAACAAATTCTTGATGCACTATCTGCTTCAAAGGTTTCGTTGAATGGAAATGTTGTAATGGTACAGCCTTCATCAAAAGTTCCAAAAAATTGGTTCGAATTCCAACCTGAAAAAATGTTTAAACCCACATTTAGTTGTGAATCTAACCATTGGTTTGTTTTAATTTTCTCCCATGAATTCATTGGATTGGCCAATAACATGGACGAGAAAATCACCGACATAAACAAAATCAGTTTATGCCGAGAAAATAAATGTTTCCTCATAAATAGTACTTAATTAAGGTTTTAAAAGTAAAGAATCTTTTCAAATATTTAATTATTTATTTATTTAATTTTGACCCAATTGTATCTAGACACCATTATGAATTCATCTTTATCATTCCACTCCAACGTTTTAATCTTTTTCAAAAAAAGTGGAACCTCTCGAGGAGTGTTAACAGAGAAAGAAACTTTTATTTTAAAACATCATTTCCCAGGTGATCAACAGACTGAATATCTTGGAGAAGCAGGTTTATTTCGTGGATTGAGTGCAGATGATTTACCTGAATATGAAAAAAAGTTAGAAGAAGTTTGTTTGACGCATTCCTTTGACAATAAAAATTGGTGGGAAGAACTAAGGAATTTCCCTTCTATTCAATTCGGATTGGAACAAATTGAGCAAACCATTTCCTTGCACAAAGGAAAAAAATTAGAAGACAGATTTAATCCCATTTTGTTTCCATCTGATTTCACCAATGGGGAAACGGGAATTCCCATTAACGGATTGATTTGGATGGGTGGCAAACAAGAAATGCTTGCTCAAATTCAAGATAAATTGGATAAAGGATTCAAATGCTTGAAACTAAAAATCGGGGTAGATTGGACTATGGAACATGAAATTTTAAAAAGTTTACGTTCCAACTTCCCAAAAGATTTATTGGAAATTCGTGTGGATGCAAATGGCGGATTTTCTTTTGAAGAAGCGAAAGTTGTTTTGGATGAATTGTATAAGTTAAGTATTCATTCCATCGAACAACCTATCAAAGCAAAAAATTGGGATAACATGGCAAAACTTTGTGCTTTCACTCCTACGCCAATTGCTTTGGATGAAGAATTAATTGGTGTATTTGAAAAAGACCAGAAACGAGAAGTATTACAAAGCATCAAACCCCAATATATTATCTTAAAACCTAGTTTGGTCGGAGGTTGGAAAGGTAGCCAAGAATGGATCGATTTTTCAAACGAAATGAACATCGGTTGGTGGATAACCTCCGCACTTGAAAGCAATATTGGACTTAATGCGATTGCCCAATGGACCTATACACTCAACAGCCCCATGCCACAAGGTTTGGGAACTGGAGCATTATTTCAAAATAATTTTCCTTCTCGATTAAAAGTTCAAGGAGACCAACTCTTTTTTATGTAAATTTGACGTATGAAGCATTTAATATTAGCTAGTTTAATTCTTTTCTTCTTAGGAATTTCGTGTGGCACGCAGAAAAAAGTTTCAACCTATACCTATCAAAAAGAATTACGAGATTTTTACAATAACCCCAAAACAACGCCACTAAAAGGGGAAGAAATCAGCCAATTCAAGGGGATTACATTTTTTCCGATTGACAATCAATTCAAAGTTTTGGCTAATTTTAAGGCGATTGAAAACGGCAAAATACTTCCGTTTCCAACCTCAGCTAAAAAAATCAAGCATTACAAAGAATATGGAATCATCCAATTTACCATTCAAAATCAACCATTAGAATTAACCTTGTATCAGTCAGAACCGCTTCATGAGGGATATGAAAACTCTTTATTTTTACCGTTTACAGATGAAACAAACGGAGATACTTCCTACGGTGGCGGAAGGTATTTGGATCTGGAAACAACCGATATTCAAAACAATCAAATTTGGATTGATTTTAATAAGGCATACAATCCCTATTGTGCCTATAGCAAACATTACAATTGCCCAATTCCACCCGCAAATAATTATTTGGAAATCGAAATCAAAGCTGGCGTAAGTTATTTGGAATGAAATTATTAGATTTTTCAACAGGAAATTTAGAAGAATTAAACCCCCAATCTGATTGGGAATTGGCCATTTCAAATTTTCTAAAAGATTGGCATTCATCCTCTGAAAATATCGCCTCACAAACCTCAGGATCCACGGGCGAACCCAAAACCATCCAATTACCCAAATCTGCCATGAAAATGAGCGCAGAATTAACGGGTGAATTTTTTGATTTAAAAAAAGGTGATTCAGCGCTTCTTTGCCTTCCTGTTGGATTTATCGCAGGCAAAATGATGCTTGTACGAGCTATTCAATTGGGATTAAAACTCTATTGCGTAGAACCTAAATCCAAAATTGACCTCAACGAATTTCCAGAAATGGACTTTGTTCCTATGACGCCGATGCAAGTTGAGAATTCTTTGAATTCTCTATTAAAAATCAAATGCTTGTTGATAGGCGGAGCTCCTTTGTCCAATTCATTACGTGAAAAATTGCTCCAATTGCCAACGCAATCTTATGAATCTTATGGCATGACCGAAACCATCACTCACATCGCATTGAAGAAAATCAATCAAGACGATTTTCATGTATTAAAAGGAGTTGGAATTTCACAAGACTCTAGAGATTGCTTGGTCATTCAAACACCTTATTTTGAAGAAAAAATTATCACCAACGATGTAGTCGAAATTAGGTCAAATACGACATTCAAATGGTTGGGACGAGCAGACAATGTGATCAATTCTGGAGGAATTAAATTATTTCCAGAAAAAATTGAAGACAAATTGAAACCCTATATTTCTCAAGATTTTATCATTAGTTCGATTCCGAATAAACTATTGGGAGAAGAATTAATTCTCATAATTGAAGGAAATCAACCCATCGAAATTGATTTCAATTCGTTGAATTTGCCAAAATTTGAAATTCCTAAGAAACAATTTCACCTAGCAGAATTCTCAAGAACGGAAGCGGGAAAACTAAAACGAGCTGCAATTCGAGAGGCGATACTCAATCAGATTTAGTCAATTTTGATCGCCTCAAAAAGCACAGGTAAATGGGTGTTTTCAAAAATAGGTCTTGCCTCATCCAACATGACATTCAAATCATTGTAACGATTAGAAAAATGACCCAAAATTAATCTCCCTACATTCGCATCTTTGGCAATCGTAGCCGCTTCTTTGGCGGTTGAATGACCTGTGTAATCGGCCATATCTTGCAAATCACTTAAAAAGGTCGATTCATGATACAACAAATCTACACCTTGAATAATTGGTACAATATCAGGTTTGTAACGCGTATCGGAACAAAACGCATAGGATCTTGACGGATCGGGATCCAATGTCAATTTCTCATTCGGAATGATTTCTCCTGATTCAAGTACGAAATCACGACCGTTTTTCAAATTGTCGTAATCACAGGTAAGGATTTCGGGATATTGCTGAACTGCCTCAATATTGAGTTTTCTCTTTTTGGGTTTTTCTTTGAACAAATATCCGTTGGTATAAATACGATGATTCAATGGAATGGTGTACACTTCCACTTTTTCATCTTCAAAAATTTTGACCGATGATTTTCCTTCCAATTCAATAAAATCAATTTCAAATGAACAATTGGATTGCGTATGTCTCAATTGGTTCATGATAAAATCTTGAATTCCTTTAGGACCGAAAATTTTCAATGGCGTTTCTTTTCCCAAAAGTTGCAGAGTACTGATTAAACCAATCAGCCCAAAAACATGATCTCCATGAAGATGAGAGATAAAGATATGGTTGATTTTGGAAAATTTTGCTTTGGCTCTCCTCAGTTGAACTTGCGTACCTTCTCCACAATCTATAAGGAAATACCGATTGGCAATTTCTAGTAATTGTGCAGTTGGAGCGGATTTCTTCTTAGGGATAGCAGAATTAAATCCCAAAATGGTCAATTTTATACTCAAGACGCTAAATTTTCTAAATGGTTAATCAATTTCTGTACCGCATGATAGCGATGGCTAATTTTGTTCTTTTCTTCCGGATTCATTTCGGCAAATGTTTGCGAATATCCAGTTGGAACAAAAACAGGATCATATCCAAACCCCTCTAAACCTTTGGATTCTGATAGAATCTCGCCCTCTACTTTGCCAGACAAAAAGGAAAGTTCACCTTTCCAAATCACACAAAAAACCGCTCGGAATTCCGCTTTTCTATCGGAATGATTTTTCAATTCTTGAAGAAGCTCCTCAATATTATCTTGTGAATTTCCTGTTCCAGCATAACGTGCTGAAAACACGCCAGGAGCACCATTTAGTGCATCTACAAATAATCCTGAATCATCAGCAAAAACATTTTTACCCGTTCGTTTGAAAATTGTTTCGGCCTTTATTTGGGCATTTTCCTCTAAGGTTGAACCGGTTTCTTCAATCTCTTGCTGAAAGTCAATATCATTTAAAGATAAAATAGTCAACCACTTTGGCAATATTGCACGTATTTCTTTGACTTTGTTCTCGTTATGTGAAGCAAAAATTAAATCCATTTTGTTTTCTTTTCTGTTAATTTAAAAATTCCCCATCCGGCCAAAATTGCCAAGGCAAAACAAATCACCACTGAATTATAATCGGTCGGGTCTGTGACATTTTGATCCATGGTTTCGTATTTGGTCATCATCACAAAGGAAATCATATTGTTCAACGCATGCAAAAACATGACCAACCAAAGCGATTTTGTACGATAATACACATACCCAAAAATGGCTCCCAAAAATCCAGCACCTAAAAATTGCCAAGGATTCATATGGGCCGCTCCAAATAGAAAGGAACTTAAAATGATGGCGATAATAGGAGATGTTCCGTTTTGTAGTAAGCCTCTAAGAAGAATTCCTCTGAATAAAATTTCTTCAAAAATAGGCGCCAAAATACAAACTGTAATAAATCCTGCCACTTTATAATGCAACATTTTTTCAAATGCATACATGATTTCACGATAAAAATCTTCCAACCATTTTGACCCAGTAGTCGGAATAAAGGAAGTTAAAAATTCCGCAAATGGCAACATCAAAAGATACATGACTACACTTAAGAAAATGACGGCAATGGATGTTGGCGTCCAAATGTGTTTTGAAATTTCTTTCCATGTTGTTTTCACATAAGGAATCACGACAAAAATGGCCATCAAACTACCCACCAAAAAAGACAAAGGCAAGGTAATATGATAGAAACCTTCATTGAAATAAACCGGCAGGTTGATCATGGCTCCTAGGAATTGCAAACAAATAACAATAAGCAGAGCTACTACCAAGGATTTTGGTATGGATAATTGAAAACTATTTTTTTCCAAGTTTGACGGGAATTCATTTTCCCGTAAGTGATCATTCATGATGATAAGGTTTTCCTTGCAAGATAGCAAAAGCTCTATAAAGTTGTTCGACTAAAAACAATCGAATCATCTGATGGGTAAAGGTCATTTCCGATAGGGATAATTTCTTATTGGCACGCTTGTAAACCTCATCTGCAAAACCATAAGGCCCACCAATAACAAAAACAATTTGTTTAACTGATTGATTCATCAACAATTGAATTTCGTTGGCAAATGCAGTAGAACTGAACTGTTTTCCTTTCTCATCTAACAAAATAACATAATCTGTAGGATGGATTTTGCTTAGAATTAATTCAGCTTCCTTTTCTTTTTGTTGTGATTCCGAAAGGATTTTCCGATTTTTGAGGTCGGGAATTTCAATTCGAGCATAATTCCAATGGCTAGGAAGCCTCTTTTCATATTTGAGAATCAGCTCCTCCAAAGGCTTTTCGTCTGTTTTTCCTATACAAAGTGTTAGAATATTCATTTTGTTTACATCAACTTTACTACAAAACTATGGCGATTCGATCAAAGTTGAAGGAAATTTCGAAAAACAATCTTTTTAAAAAGGTTACGAAAAGCATCAAGTTTCGAAATTTACACGATACTTCCTTATATGATTTGTTCAATTTATTGTTGAAGGGTGTTTCTGCAAGGACTTTTGCCATGCGCGTGGGAGCTGTCTCTTGGGCATTTTTCTTCAGTTTATTTCCGTTTTTGTTGTTCCTCTTTAGCATGTTGCCTTATGCGCCCTTATACCAAGAGATTTCAACTTTATTGTTTTCGGAATTTATTCCGAGAATATTACCTGAACGTATCACCAATGAAGTGATTTCTTATATTTCTGAAACAGCCGATGGGAAAAGTGGACGAAGCATTGGTTGGTTGTTTATCATTTTGACGATTTTGCTTTCCTCCAATGGAATCACGGTGATGATCAATGGATTCAATGGATCGCATTATGGCTATGCCGTGAGACGTAAAGGCATTCACAATCGATTTATTTCGATCATTTTAACCATTTTCTTTGTGGTATTTATCATTGCGCAATTGATTTTGACCTATTATACATCCTTTGCATGGAGTTACATTGAACAATATGACGTTTTGATCGAAACACCTATCATGCTTCGCATCTTAAATTTCGTATCGGCTAGTGTTTTCTATTTCACTTCTTTGGTCATGTTGTATTATTATGGCACCAACATCAAGCAAAGATTTCGAAATGTCGCTCCAGGAGCAATCATGGCAACTTTGTTATTCTTTGTCACCTTGATGGGATTTAATTACTACATCAAGAAATTTAATTATTATGACTTGTTATACGGATCAGTTGGTTTGGTTATGATCATGATGGTATTTATCTACATCAATGTTTTATTGATCATGATCGGATTTGAATTGAATGCAGCCATCCATTATGCGAAAACCAATCCAAGAAATGAGCTGGACAAAACGAATTAATGAAAATTTATAAAAATTTATTGTATAGAAAAAGCCACCCATTTCTGAGTGGCTTTTCTATTCTATTTGAAAATCAATTATTTTTTAACGATTTTGCTGATATGCGTTTTTCCAGTTGTATCTTTTACTTTCACAGCGTAAACACCTGCTGGTAAGAAAGAAACGTTAACTGAGTTTGAAGCTTTTCCTGCAAATACATTTTGTCCAGCCATGTTTGTGATTTCAATGCTTTGAACATCTGCGTTTTTCAATGCAACATTGATTACATCTGTCGCTGGGTTTGGATAAACTGACAATGCAGCTGAGTTCAATTCAATTGTACCAGCAGTAGCTTCGCTAGTAATTGTCATGATCACGTGAACATCACCAAATCCGATTGAAGCCATAGTAGCTGGAGTGTTGATTGAACAAGCTGGAGCCGTGATGTAAGAAGGTGCAGTTTCACCTGCGTCATTTGATGCTGGATACCAAGAAATTCCATCTGCTTCACCGTCACCTTCGAAAGCCATAACCAATTTTGATCCTGCTGGAACAACTACTGGCTCAGACAAAACAACTTCTTTAATTGTTAAAGCGTCTGCAGCTGTAAAGTTTACTGGCTCATATGCCAATTCTGTAACTGTTCCTGCTGGATAAGCTCCGTTTGCAGTTCCTAAAATTAAAGCAAATGGTAAATCACCTGTAATGTTTTCCATACCAAATCCTACACTAGTAACCGTAAAATCTTCGGTAATTCCAAAAGAAGCCAAATCAAATGCTCTTGAGAACATATTGTAAGATGTATGAACACCTTGAGTTCCACAAGTTACAGCATGAGGAGTTAAAATTGTGGTAGTGTCAGTGTTTTGGGTAATTGTTGTTTGTGCGAAACCTGCAGTAAATGCAGCACCCAATAAAAGAGTAGATAATTTTTTCATGAAATTGTTATTTTGATTAATTTATTAGTCCAAAAATAGATATATATATCAAATTCACAAAATTTAAACTAAAATAATTAAATTTTAACATTCATATTTTAATTGATAATAGAAAACTATTTACAACATTCTAGATTGTCAGATGAAATAAATAGTTAAAACCTTTACCTATCTATTGTTATTATAGTTGATTTTTAGCTGATTTTGACGAAATCTTGAATGTATTTTCCTGCATGACAAAGTGATTTCAAGGAATTTTCTATCAGATTTTGAACTTCAGTTTTAATGGTAGACGGATACAACATATGGATATTGGCTCCAGCATCTAAGGTGAAATACAGCGGAAGATTTGTTTCTTTTCTGAATTTCCAAATTTCCTCAATCGCTTTCAAGGTATTGGGCTTCATCAAAATAAAATAGGGACTAGAAGTCATCATCATGGCATGCAACGTCAACGCCTCCAATTCTACCAATTTCCCAAATTCATGCAAATCACCCGATTCCAAAATCGGAATAAGTGTTCCTAAATTTTCTTCTGCCGATGAAAATCTACGTTCAGCATAGGGATGGTTGTTCATCAGATTATGTCCAACCGTACTGGAAACTTCTTTTTGACCTTCATCGATTAATAAAATCGTATCTTGATAGTCTCGGAAATTTTCATGTATTTGATAGGGATATGGAATGGCAAATAAATCTGAACTTCCTACTACCCTATCTGTTTCGCCCCAAACCGTAATTCCTGGATAAATAGATCGGCAAGCACTTCCCGAACCCAATCTTGCTAAATAAGAAGCTTTTTGTGTTTTTTCTCCTTCCAGAAATTCAGCACCCAATTTTTCTTCTAAGTCTACCAAACATAAGGACAATGCGCCCAAACCTGAAGCTGAAGAAGCAATTCCGCTACTATGTGGAAATGTATTATGCGTATGCAATTCAAAATGAAAATTCTTTAAAAACCCAATATTCTCTGCAATTCGTTCAAAAAATTGAATAATTTTTGGCGCAAATGATTCCTTTAATTCTCCATCTAAATAAACCTTTACCGAATAATCATCTGTAGTTTTAGGTGAATAAGCTAAAGTTGTTTCTGTATAACTTTCGTTTAATGTAAAACTTAAGGAAGGATTCATAGGAATTTGAATATCCTTTTTTCCCCAATATTTGATCAAGGCAATATTGGATGGGCATTTAGCTTTTACGCTCCCTGAAACTTCAAGATTTTGTTGGATATTTTTTGCGTTAAATGGATTCATTTAGTCAGAATTCTTTTGATTAATTATGCGTAAATATTGCTCTGAATGATCATTCAAAGCCTCCTCAATGGAAATAAAAGGACGTTGAATAATCGATTGAATTTTCTCTGTTGAATAGGTCGAATTTCCTGTCAAAGCCTGAAAACTTGCCTTAGACATAAAGGGTCCTCCAAAAAATTTTGAAAACAAGGAGAGAAATTTCACCAATTTCAATTTCGATAAACTTACTGCTTGTATTGGTTTTAAATTTTTCTTTGTACGTAAATAATTAAAAATATCCACAAAGGATCTTTCTCCAGAATTAAGAATATATCCTTGATTCCACTTTTTTGCTTCGACTAATTCGACCATGATTCTTGCCACGTCACGTACATCAACGTACCCAGTTTTTCCTTCTGTTGCAAACGCATTTTTATGATAAGCCAATTTGAAAATTCGCTCACTAGCACGCTGACCATCTAGACTTCCAATCACTACAGACGGATAAACCACTAAGACATTTAAACCTTCTTGTGAACCTCTCCACACATTCATTTCGCCTTTCTTTTTGGAAATTGCGTATTCGGAATGAGGTTTTTCTGGATCCCATTTGGAATTTTCTGTAATCATCTTTTCATTGGGCGAATTGTCTAATACAGAAATTGAACTTACATAAACAAAATTTGACACTTGTTCAGAAATCGCCAAATTGACTAAGTTCTCGGTTCCTTCACTATTTACTTTATGGATATCTCTACGAAACCTATCGTCAAATCCAACATGGGCTGCAGTATGATAAATCGTTTCAATTCCTTGCAAACATTCTATCAGTTTGGGTATAGATTCCAAATCGGCTTCAACCCATTCAATTTGTTGGAATTCTTGGGATAATGAATGTGAATCAAATAAATTTTGAACAGCTTTCAGAGAAGAATTTTTTCGTTTCAAAGCACGAATACTTTCTCCTTTTTTGGCCAATTCCATTAAAAGATAGCTCCCGATTAAACCTGTTGCACCTGTGACAAAAACCATTGCGCTAAGATAAAGATTTCCAATCGAGCGAAACGAATCTCCATTTCAATTTAAAGAAATTTAAATAAAAACAGGTCGTTTTGACGGTTTTTCGTCCTCCAATAATTTGGCTAAACTTGGCGGTAATACTGTGATATGGTTGAAAAAATCATCGAAAAAACCTTTGGTTTCTTCTGACAATAATTCGGAATATTCTTCTATGAAATCTTCTCCATACAACATCGGCAATTGAACGAGTTTGCCTTCTTTAAAAATTCCCACCAAATGATATTCCTTTAATTCTTCAATGGATTTACCTGTGGCAATGCAATGATTGAGCATAAATTCCAAATCAATCTTTTCTCTAGTTGAATCTTTCATATTCATTGGTGCTCCGATTTGCATCGCATATTCTTGAATTTTCTCCATTGATTCTTTCGAAATGCTTAGCATCATATCCTTTTTACATCTTTCGCAAATGGCATATTCAAAACTCAACTCAAAATTTTGGTTGTCATAAGTCTTTTGATAGGCCTTTTCAATAAAATAATGCTTATGTCCAAAATCATTCCCACAAACCGAACATTCAGTTGGAGGTTTCTGAGTTTCTTCTGAATGAAATTGTTCAGGAATATCTTCGTTAAAATTGAAAAAGAAATGCATGATCGAATTTTATTCGAAGGTACAGAAAATTCGAACTTTCCTTGCTTCAAGAAGCAATTATTAACAATTCATTTAACCAAAACAAGGAGAAAATAAAAGCAAAGCCACTCCATTAGAGTGACTTTACTTTAAGATATATTAGTTTAACAAGTCTTCTAAAACTAAAACATTTAAGGCAGATTGTGCCATATCAGCATTCAAGGATGCAGTCACATTTGGAACACCAATGGCAACCAAACCAGTTGGACTTGAATAGGTTCTACCTCTGCATGCAACCTTTAGAGTATGAGTTCCTGAAGATACATTTGTGAAGCTCGTATTAAAATTAAAAACGTTATAGGAACCAACTTCACCTGTTAATACATCTACACGAACACCTTTTAATTGGTTATCTAAAAACAATCCACAAGCAAAACTCGCAGTCCCACCAAAATTCATTTGGGCAGTAGTTTGAAATTGAACGTGAATTTTATTGGTTGCACGTGTTAATTGAATTTGTTTGGTAAGTCCCGGAATTTCTTTCCAGTTCCCAGATAAGGCTTCGTTTTCAGCATAGGTGCCAAAACCTGTGGCAGCTAAATTCAAACCTACACGATCTGAAGCCGCTTCTACCATGGTCAAATAAAGTCCTCCCTCATATCCAACAGGAATTTTCACTTCCTCCCAAGTAACGGGACCATCTTCTCCATTGGAGGTTAAAGCTTTATTTTTCGCACCTGGATTCCCCACACTAGTATCAGTTCCGTTTACTCGAATTTTCCCAGAGACATTTAAATCACCATTTATATCCAATGTAGTAACTGGTATTTCTGTATTGACCCCGACTTGAGCAAAACTCATAGAAGCTAGAAACCCTATTAGGATCGTTAATTTTATATAATTTTTCATTTAGTAAGTTTTTAATTGGTTAAGGATCAACAGCAATATAATTATCAGGTATTTCGAAAACCTCAATTTTCATGGTTGATTTGGCCATAAAATTGTTTAAGTTATTGGAATTAACATACCTACCCACACCCAGATTTACAGTGGTGGAATATTGAGCTCTACGTGTACAAGCAACATCTAGGGTATGCGTTCCAATAGGAATATTTTCTGAAACATGCATCATTGTCAAGGTTTTAAAAGACCCATAGGCAATGGAAGGCTGTTCCACTACATTAACTCGAACACCTTCTAATTTTCCATCGACAAATATTCCACAAGCGTATTCTACCGCATCTAACACATTCGAGGCAAGTCCAGTAGTTGCAATTTGCGCCACGGTTTCAAATGTGAAATAGGTTTTATTTTGTGCGCTATACACTTCAAAGGTTTTCGTAAGATTGGGAATTTTTTTCCAATTTGTCAAAGTCGAGAGCAATGTTCCTTTTAAATAAATATTGTTTCCAGTATTTTCAGCTGAAGTAAATTGAACACCCACATTATCCTCAAACGTATTATTGTAAATAAGGTAAAATTTTTCCTCGCCATCTGGAATATTTAACATCAACCATTTTGGTGCTGCACCAGGGCCTGATGATACTAAAACCTGCCCATTAACACCCGGAGAAGCCAATGTACCTTCGGCGCCACCCAAGTGAACTTTTCCTCGTATATTAAGGTCTCCATTTACATCTAAATCAGCTCGCGGAGTATCTGTATTGATTCCAATTTGTGCCTGAAGAGTATAGGCAATGCACAAACTTAGAATTTGTAATATATTTTTCATAAAATTTAGGTTTGAGTTATTCGTTGACTACATATTCCATTACATCAATTTTCAAGTTGGAACTCAACATGAAATTATTGGCAACCTGTGCTCCAGTAACAAGAGTTTTACCAATTGCAAGTGGATAGTTTCCACCAGTACTTGTTTTGATTTTACGACAAGCTACTTTGTAGGTATGCTCACCAACAGGAACATTGGTTAGAATGTACGATAAGGTATAAAGACCTTGATTTTTGCTGTTTTTATTATTGGAGCTATTCACCTGATCCGCTCGAACTGCCACCAAAATATCATTTTGAAAAACTCCGCAGATATAACGTACAAAATTTTTGACGTCTACTTCTGGATTATAGGTGTTTAGCATTTCAACACCTGT
This sequence comes from Moheibacter stercoris, assembly GCF_040545805.1. NCBI lineage: Bacteria > Pseudomonadati > Bacteroidota > Flavobacteriia > Flavobacteriales > Weeksellaceae > Moheibacter > Moheibacter stercoris. Next base: position 20,664 of record NZ_JBEPMO010000020.1, on the reverse strand, counting down.
TTGAAAAATGAGGGCTACCTTATTAAGCGATTTCTTGATTTCCAACTGTGTTGCTAATCCTGGAATCTGCGTCCATGTCGAATTCAATGACTCGCCTAAACTACTTAATTCGTCCAGGTCACCTGCTCCTGAAGGGAAGTCAATCCCTACTTGATCAACAACAGCAAAACTGTATTTTAACTGTATTTGACCTTCTTCTATATAAGGAACATTGACAAATTTCCACATAGGTTCATTTGTGCCATCTTGTGAAAATAACACTTGTCCATTCTGACCAGGATTCCCTGTAACAGTACTGGTCCCTTTTAATCTAAGTTCTTGTCTGAGTGATACATCCCCATTTACATCTAAGTCACTTTGGGGTTGGTTGGTTTGGATTCCCACTTGTGCATACACAAAGTTAAGTGGTACGCATAAGCAGAAAATTAGGAAAATTCTAATTTTCATTTTAGTTTAGTTAGTTAAGTTATGTAAATATAAGTAATCGAGTTTCTCCATTTAGGAAAAACTAGTTTTAAATTCGAATGTTAAGTGATTCGAATTAGGTCTGGGTCGGGGTAAATTTTGAGGTAATAATTAGGTTATTCATATAGTTAGTTTGTAAGTTAGGCTACAAATTTAATGTATTAATTCTTTAGTAGCTAAATATTTACAAAATATTTTTTCTAATTTTTGAATAATTTCCCTGGATTCATAATATTTTTTGGATCAATTGAATGCTTTATTTGGTTTTGCAAAGCCAAATTGCGAGAGGAAAACACGATGGGTAGATAGTTTTTTTGAATTAGTCCGATTCCATGTTCGCCCGAAATGGTACCACCTAAATTTTTAACAATTTGAAACAATTCCAGTAAGATTTCTCTTATGGTTGCATTGTTATAGGAATTTTTATGAATAGGATGGTTGATTCTGATGTGTAGATTTCCATCACCAGCATGACCATAACAAACAACTTTGAACGAATGTTTATCGGCTAAATCATGCATTTCTCGTACCAACTTAGCCAAATTGGCTCTTGGAACAACGGTATCTTCTTCTATCGTATATCCGTTTTGTTTGACAACTTCTGCTACCTTCCTTCTGATTTGCCAAATTCGATTTTTCTCCAATTCATTTTCGGCAAACAAAATATCACCAATGTCAAACTGGGTCAAGACATCAACTAATTTCGGTAAATCATGTTCAATAATTTCATCCAAAGAAATCAACAAATGAGCTTCCACTTCTACATCCATTGGCATAGATTGAATTCCAAGAAAATCAATTGCAGCATGAATGGCTCTTTGCTCCATAAATTCCAAACAAGATGGTTTTATGTTTGCATGAAAGATGGCGGAAACAGCATCACAAGCTTCATCCAATTTGCGAAAAGGCACTAGAAGCGATACATCATTTTGTGGTTTAGGTAGGAGCTTTAAAACTGCTTTGGTAATGATTCCCAAAGTTCCTTCACTTCCTACAAACAGTTGAGTCAAATTAATCCCAGTGCTATTTTTCAAAGTATTGGCGCCTGTCCAAATTACTTCACCATTGGGCAAAACCACTTCTAAATTTAATACATATTGAGAGGTTACACCATACTTTACGGCTTTTAGCCCACCCGCATTGGTTGCTATATTTCCTCCAATAAATGAACTCTGCCAACTGGATGGATCGGGTGGATAAAACAATCCAACAGACTCTACTGCTTGTTGCAAATGATAATTAATCACACCTGATTCTACGGTAACTTGGAAGTTTTCTTTGTCTATTTCCAAAATTCGGTCGAAATTTTCCATGGAAATCAATATGCCTCCTTTCACGGCAAGTGCACCTCCCACCAAACCTGTACCAGCGCCACGTGGGGTTATAGGAAGTAGATTTTCATAACAATATCGAACGATTTGTGAAACCTCATCTGTAGTAGTTGGCTTCAAAACAATGTCTGGGAAAAATTCTAAATTTTCGGAACAATCTTTTGCATAAAGTTCTAAATCTGAATTCAAAACATTCTCCTTTCCCAAAATGGATTGGAAAAACAAAACATCCCCTTCTGTTAAAACCTTATATTCCAAGAGAAATATTTCTAGAATTTTTATTTCTGTCTGAAATAAACATCAATTGGAACCCCAGTGAAATTAAAATGTTTTCTCAATTGATTTTCAATAAATCGTTTATAAGGTTCCTTCACATATTGTGGCAAATTGGCGAAAAAAGCAAATTGCGGTGTACGTGTTGGCAATTGAGTAACGTATTTTATTTTGATGTACTTTCCTTTAATTGCTGGTGGTGGACTTACTTCGATAATCGGCAACATCAATTCATTCAATTGACTGGTTTTGATACGACGATTACGATTTTCATTCACCTCCATAATTACTTCCACCAATTTATGCACACGCTGTTTGGTTATAGCAGATGTAAATACAATCGGAACATCTGTAAAAGGAGCAATTTTGTTGCGGATTTCTGCTTCGAATTCTTTCATGGTATTGGTTTCTTTCTCAACCAAATCCCATTTATTAATCACAATAATTACACCTTTTCTATTTCGCTCTGCTAAAAATAATATATTCAAATCTTGCGCTTCCAAACCTCTCGTCGCATCGACCATCAACACACAAACATCAGAATCTTCAATAGAACGAATAGCACGCATAACCGAATAAAATTCCAAGTCTTCGCTAACTTTTCCTTTTTTACGAATTCCGGCAGTATCGATTAAGACAAATTCTTGTCCGAATTTATTATAATGTGTTTCGATTGTATCACGAGTGGTTCCTGCAATATCAGTTACAATATTTCTTTCTTCTCCCAACAAGGCATTGGTCAAGGTAGACTTTCCAGCATTTGGACGTCCGACAATTGTAACTCTTGGCAAGCCTTCAAATGGATCGATGAATTCCGTATCCTCAAAATGAGAAATTACTTCGTCTAACAATTCACCTGTTCCACTTCCCGTCATAGAAGAAATGGTAAAAAATTGTTCAAATCCTAAATTGTAGAATTCATAAGAGTCATCCAAATTTTTATTGGAATCTACTTTGTTAACAACCAATAAAACAGGTTTTTTACTTTTACGTAACAATTGCGCAACCTCTTTATCCATTTCGGTTAACCCAACTTGGTTGTCCACCATGAACAAAATAACATTGGCTTCATCAACAGCTAATTCCACTTGCTTACGAATTTCCGCTTCAAATGAATCATCTGAACCAATGATATATCCTCCCGTATCGATGACAGAAAATTCTTTTCCATTCCAATCACTTTTTCCGTAGTGACGGTCACGCGTTACACCTGAGACATCATCTACGATGGCTTGACGTTTTTGTAATAAACGATTAAATAAAGTGGATTTTCCTACGTTGGGACGACCAACAATTGCTACAATGTTTGACATAAAAAATGTTTAATAATCCGATTTTTCAGCTTTTACAGCTGGATTTTAATCAGAATAATGATTATTAATGGGTATCTCTTTGAGCCCAATTTTTTGCAAAGGTACGACAAGAGTCTAAAGTTCAAAGTATAAACTGCGAAGTATTTTTTTTTTAAACAGATTAAAAGTTTCCAATCTTTTAACCAAAACAATTTCTTAATGCTTCCCTAGAACTTTACCTTTGCGCCGTGTCAAGTATCATTCTTTTATTTCTCTGTTTGTTTTTGGGCATTTTGGTTAGAGTTTTTAAAATCTTCCCAAAAGAAACTCCTTCTGTTCTCAATCAATTTTTGATTTATATTTCCCTGCCAGCAATGGCTTTGTATTATTTGCCCAAAGTCAAGATTTCGTATGAATTATTATTTCCGTTGGGTGTAGCATGGATTGGGTTTGGGGTAGCTGCTCTATTATTCATTGGGCTAGGCAAACTCTTCAAATGGTCCAGAAGTTTAACAGGTTGTCTCATTTTAACAGCTGGGCTTGGCAATACGTCCTTTGTGGGAATTCCCGTTATTGAAGCTTTGTATGGAAAAGAAGGATTAAAAACCTTAATTCTAGTTGACTTACCCGGTACTTTTATGGTTCTTTCAACTTTAGGAATTCTTGTTGCCGCAACTTATTCAAGAGGAAGGACGAATTTAAAAGAATTAGGATTTAGAATAGTAAAATTTCCTCCATTTATCGCATTTTGCATTGGAGTATGTATGACAATCCTGAGTTTAAATTTTCCAGATGTTTTGAATTCTGTCTTTGAAAAACTTGCCCTGACCATTACCCCATTGGCATTAGTTTCGGTTGGATACCAATTAAAAATTGAAAAGAAAAGCAAACATTGGAAGTTTTTAGGAATAGGTCTGTTCTATCAGCTTATGATTTGGCCAGCCATTATATTTCTTTTGTACAAATATGGATTCAATCAGTCAGGAATACAATTTGAAGTTTCGGTTATGGAAGCCGCCATGGCACCTATGATTACTGCAGCAATCGTATCTGCATCTTATGGTTTGAAGCCAAAACTAAGTTCTATGATGGTGGGAATTGGAATTCCACTATCATTTCTTACCCTAGCGTTTTGGTATTGGATTTTGCAAATTTCTTAACGCTTATTTCCAGATTTCGGAAACAATTTAAATACCAACAAAGCAGCTGCAAGTATTAATAATATCCAATAAAAATTTTGGAGAGAATTGGAAATAATATCGGAAACTTGTTCATTCATGAAACAAAAATACAATGAATTAATTTTCTACTTAAATTTGAGATTATATTTGGGACACCATGCAAAACAAAACCATTTTATTCATCCTCCTTTGCTGCACTTTATTTCTAATTCATCTTAACTATTTGTACGTTGACATTATGGAAGCGCGAAACTTTGTTTCGGTACGTGAAATGGTGGACGATGGAAATTGGATTTTCACAACTTTAAACGGAGAGCCGCGTTACCAAAAACCTCCTTTACCCACTTGGTTAAGTGCGGGGATGGCCGAAATTTTCGGGACCAATTCCACTTGGGCTTTACGTTTTCCTGCAGCCTTGTCTTGTGTTGTTTTGATTATTTATTTTTTTAAATGGATCAAAAAAGAAACAAAAAATATTGATATCGCCCTTATTTCTGGGCTAATTCTCACCACCACCTATTTGGTTTTATTTGTTGGCAAAAGAGCCACTTGGGACATCTATTGTTATAGTTTTGCTCTCATTGGCGTCTATTATTGGTGGAAAACTTTTCAATCCAACGAAAAACAATGGCTAAACTTTTCAATAGCCGGAGTTTTTCTCGGATTTTCCATTCTCAGCAAAGGTCCAACGGGAATTTATGTCATTGGAGCTCCTTTCTTTTTAGCCTATTGGATTACATACGGATTTCCAAAAATCAAATGGATGGGTTGGCTTTGGATGGGAATTTTGATGTGTGCAGTAGGATTTTCGTGGTACAGTTATATCTATTTAAACGATCAAGAAACCTTCCTTCGAATAATGGAAGAGGAATCTTCTGCTCGAACCAATCGTGAAGTCAAAGCTTTTACGCGCTACTTTAGCTTCCCGATACAAATGGGCGTTTGGGCGATTTTTGCCCTTGTTTCCCTAATTTTCCCTTACATCAAAAAGAAAACGACTTTCCCGAAATCCTATCAAATGTTCTTTTGGTGGACAATCATTTGTTTCGTTTTGCTTTCCTTGATTCCTTCCAAAAAAGAACGTTATTTATTTCCATTGATGATTCCTTTGGCTGCCATAACCGGATGTTATGTCTATTATTTACTTCAAAATCAAAATTGGAAAACTTGGGAAAGAGCTTTGGTGAAAATTGCTTTCGGATTAGTCGGAATCATTGGAATTGCAGTCCCAATCGTTTTGTTTGGATTCCTAAAAATTCCTTTTGATGTATATTCCATCAGCTTTTCCATCGCTGCAATCGGAATTGGAATCTACATTTTACTTCAAACCTTTAAACAATTCGACCTTCAAAAAGCATTTTATGGAACGGTTGGTTTTGTTTCCATTGCGATGATTTTGGGAATTCCGGTGATTGATGCGGTATTCAACAGCAATCCTACGTATAAATCCATTTTAACCAAGAAAGAATGGATTCAAAATTCGGGTTTGAATTTGTATAGTTTAGATGCTTATTCGCCTGAAATTTGGTACAAATACCAAGCAAATATTCCTGCTATAGATTTAGGAAAACCCGAAACGATTCCAACAGAAAAGGAATTTTTATTGGTGATGAGTAATTACGATAATTTATCCAATAACCTTGTAGAATTGGATAAAAGAGGATTCCAAATCGAAAAGTTGGACGAATTTGACGACAACGAAGAAAAACCCGGAACCAAAAATAATGTGCCACGTAAAAAGTTGGTCTTATTCAAAGTTTCAAAAAAATAAAAAATGAATCAATACACCATACGAACAGCTAAAAAAGAAGATTGCGAACAATTATTAGGACTGATCAAAGAATTAGCGATTTATGAAAAAGAACCCGATGCAGTAACTGTTTCTTTGGAACATTTCAGGGAATCAGGTTTTGGTGAAAAACCCGTTTGGGGCGCATTTGTAGCCGAAGTTGAAGGGAAAATCGTTGGAATGTCTTTGTATTACATTCGCTATTCGACTTGGAAAGGGCAACGTTTGTATTTGGAAGATTTAATTGTGACAGAATCTTTTCGTGGACAAGGATTGGGCAAAGAATTATTTGAAAAAACAATCGAATTTGGCAAAGAAAAAGGCTATTCGGGAATGATGTGGCAAGTATTGGATTGGAACGAACCCGCCATCAATTTCTACAAAAAATACCAAGCCAAATTTGACAACGAATGGGTGAATTGCAGCATCGAATTTTAAGATTTTTTTAAATGAGCATCTACTCGTCTTATCAATTCCTCCTTATCAATTCCTTCCTCCCACTCTTTTTCAAAATCAGATTCAATCCATCCAACCTCTTCCAAAAAGGGTTTCAATTGGTCTTTGTACTTTTATAAATCGATTCGGATAAAAGCATCTTCACCTTGTTGATCTTTTTCTATTTCTATCCCAGTAATTTGCATAAAGCTAATTTACGAAAAAATCCAATTTTGATTAAATCATCTTGATACTTGATACTTACTACTTAATACTTGTTACATTTTTACCCCATACATTATACATTATCCTTGAACCTGAATTATCTTTGCACACCAAAATTTATTTTCAATGAGTAACACGAATCGATATACGCTTACGGCGGCACTTCCTTATGCAAACGGCCCCATTCACATTGGTCATTTAGCGGGTGTTTATATTCCTGCAGACATTTATGCGCGATATTTACGCCGAAAAGGAATGGATGTAGCCTTTATTGGAGGTTCTGACGAACACGGAATTCCGATTACCATTCGTGCGAAAAAAGAAAATACAACGCCACAAGCAATTGTGGATCAATACCACGAATTGATCAAAGATACTTTGTACAAATTCGGGGTTTCTTTTGATCATTATTCGCGAACTTCCAACCCAAAACACCACGAAGTTTCTTCTGATTTCTTCTTGAATTTATACAACAATGGAAAATTCATCGAAGAGATTTCGGAACAATTTTATGACGAAGAAGCCAAAGAATTCTTAGCTGATCGTTACATCGTCGGAACTTGTCCGAAATGTCAAAATCCGAATGCTTATGGTGACCAATGCGAAAGCTGTGGTTCTACCTTGAGTCCAACGGAATTGATTGATCCTCGTTCGGCTTTGAGCGGAAATGTTCCCGTTTTGAAGGAAACCAAAAACTGGTATTTGCCTTTGAACGAATACGAATCTTTCTTGAAAGAATGGATTTTGGATGGACATAAAGAGGATTGGAAATCCAATGTCTACGGACAAGTTAAATCTTGGATCGATGATGGATTGAAACCACGTGCGATGACCCGCGATTTGAATTGGGGTGTGAAAGTTCCTCTTCCAGATGCCGAAGGTAAAGTATTGTACGTTTGGTTTGATGCACCGATTGGATACATCACATCCACCATCGAATGGGCAGAAGCCAACGGAAAAGATTGGAAAGACTATTGGCAAAATCCCGATACGAAATTGATTCATTTCATCGGGAAAGATAACATTGTATTCCACTGCATCATATTCCCAGCGATGTTGAAAGCGCACGGAGATTTCATTATGCCGGAAAATGTTCCAGCCAATGAATTTATGAATTTGGAAGACGATAAGATTTCAACTTCGAGAAATTGGGCAGTTTGGGGAAATGAATATTTGGATGAATTCCCAGGTCAAGAAGACGTTTTGCGTTATGTGTTGACTGCGAATTTACCTGAAAACAAAGACAATAATTTTACGTGGAAAGATTTCCAAACCAAAAACAATTCGGAATTGGTGGGGATTTTAGGGAATTTCATCAATCGCGTAATGGTATTGACACAGAAATATTACAACGGAATCGTTCCAGAAAAAACGATGGAATTTGAAGAAGTTGCTCAAATCAAGGAATTCGCCAAGAAAATTGGAGCACATTTGGAGAAATTCGAATACCGAAATGCCTTGATGGAATATATGAATTTGGCGCGTTTGGGAAATCAATTCCTACAAAGCCAAGAGCCTTGGAAAAAGCAAGACAATCCAGAGGAAGTAAAAGGAATTATGTACGCTGCCGCACAAATCACAGGAATGTTGGCGCAATTAGGCGAACCTTTTATGCCGTTTACAGCCGAGAAATTGTTCAAAATGTTGAACATTGAACAGAAAACTTGGAACGAATTGGAAACCGCAGAAGAATTAATTCCAACCGGACATCAATTCAATCCATCCGAATTAATTTTCGCCAAAATAGAAGACGAAACCATCGATTTTCAAATCAATAAATTACAACAAAGCAAAATGCAAAATCAAATGACCAATCCCAATGCAGCGCCCCAAAAAGAATTAGTTTCTTTTGATGATTTCCAAAAAATGGACATCCGAATCGGAACCATTTTGGAAGCCAAAAAAGTGGAAAAAGCCGATAAATTATACGAATTAAGAGTAGATACCGGAATGGATGTTCGTACGATTGTTTCAGGAATTGCAGAACATTTTACTTTGGAAGAAATCGTTGGAAAACAAGCAATGGTTTTGGCGAATTTGGCTCCTCGTAAAATCCGCGGAATCGAATCACACGGAATGTTGTTATTTGCTGACAAAGCCGATGGAAAATTAACCTTCATCAATCCAGAAGCAGAAACACCCAACGGAGTTCAAGTCGGTTAGAATATAAAAATACACTTATCTACTATCTTGTCAAGAAATTAGAAGCTTGACAAGATTTTTTTTACCCGACAGCTCTATTTATCAATGACTTATAAAGCCTAAAAGATAATTCTTCAATATCATCTTTTCTTGCCAAAGGCTCTAACCAAGTATTTGGGATTTCCTTTTTACCATAGTATAAACCAGCTAAACCTCCGGTAATTGAAGCTACCGTATCAGTATCATCGCCTAGATTTACAGCATTTTCGACAGCTTGTCGAAAATTTTCAGTATTTAAAAAACACCAAATACTTGCTTCTAGAGAAGCAACAACATAGCCTTTGCTTGAAATATCATTTTCTGAAAGACTCGCTATATCATCTTTTAAAAGTCTATCAAAACATTCTATCTCTTTAACTGGAATATTTAATTTCTCTAAATAGTTTGGAAACGAGTTTTGAAGTTGTCGATAAATAGAGTTCTTTTCTTTCCCTTGAAGAATTAAAAGAGCAAATTCCACGTAATAAAAACATGATAAAATTGATCGAATATGCCCATGGGTGATTGACGAAACATTTTGAATAATTTCAAATCTTTGAATCCATTCTAAATTTTCTAAACCAAAAACTATAGGAAGAATTCGCATCAATGATCCATTTCCATTATCAAAATCTTCTCGTCCACCAGCTAGTGTTGGTGAAACATTTTGTTTCAACCTATCAATTGCTCTTTGTGTGGCAATTCCTATATCAAAAACCTCACCTCTAGCAGTCCAAAAACTCTCATCATACCATTTGATGAAATTTCTAGCCAAATCATTTAAATTCAATCCAGAAATCATAGATTCAACCAAACAAAAACTCATCGAAGAATCGTCTGACCAAGTACCAGGTAGTTGATCGTATGTTCCAAAACCTAACATTTCTGAAATAGGATTCTCCTTTAAATATGTTCTACTTTTAAATTCTACTGGAACTCCAAGCGCATCACCTACAGAAATCCCCAACAAAACAGATTGTATATCATATAATTTGTGATTTACTTTATATTTTTTATCGAAATTCTCTAACACCATTCGAAATTCAGGTGGTAATTTCTTTAAAGTATAATCAACCAATTCTTGTGGAATCTCTTGGTAATAAATAGCCGCAAGTCCTCCAGATATTGAAGCAATTGTATCACTATCTCCACCAATTGAAATAGCCAATCGTATAGCGGATTCAAAATCTGTACTTTCCAAAAAGGACACGATTGATTGAGGAACGGAACCTTGACAACTCACATCGAATTGATAGGAAGGACGAATCTCGTCTAACGTGAAATTTAAGTCATAGTTAAAAGTTTCAGTTATATATTTCTTAATTTCCTCTTTTGACTTTCCTTTTCTAGCCAAAAACCCAGCCGCTGCAACAGCTTGAGCACCTTTTATTCCTTCTGGATGATTATGAGTTACTTCAGCAGTTTGTTTAGCAACATTTAAAACTTCATTTAAATCATCACTCACAAAACAAACAGGAAGCGCTCGCATTGCAGAGCCATTTCCATAACTATTATAAGGAAGTAAATCTTTAGAGTCCAACCATTGTTTAAATCTGGAACCAAATCCACAATCATAGTAGTTTTGACCAATTTCCCATAGGGTACGTGCAAAATCCTTTTGATTCAAAATCGCATCTGCAACTGCTATTGTCAATACGCTATCATCTGTAAACTGACAACATTCATGACACAAGTCAAATTCCGTCGATTTCAGATTTTGATGTTCAAATCTAGAACCAATGACATCTCCGATTATTGCCCCGATGATGGTATAGGTGTTAGAAAAGTTTTTCATATTTTAGTAGAATAAATTTACAATATAGGCGCTAACAATCGACAAATAGAGGCAATTGCGCGTTTCCAAATGCTCACGTCCTTCCATTTTTCGAAGGTTAAAAATTCGGAAACTTGTTTATCATCTTCAAATTGGGTTTTCATCCGTTGAATCAAGTTTGATTCGTGAATGATAGCCGTGATTTCGTAATTGATGAAAAAACTTCGGTTATCCAAATTCACCGTACCAACAAATGCTATTGCGTCATCAATCACCAAAGTTTTGGCGTGAATAAATCCCTTTTCGTACAAATACACTTTGACGCCACGTTTCATCAGAGGTTTCAAAAAGGACAAAGAAGCTTGTTGAACGACAAAAGAATCTCCCACTTTTGGCAACATCAATTCTACTTCTACGCCACTTGAAACTGCGACCAACAAAGCCGATTTGAATTCGTCTGAAGGAATAAAATACGGCGTACAAATTTGCACTTTCTTTTTCGCCAAAGTAATGGCCAAAATCATCGATTCCATCGCAGTTGGCATATCTCCAGCAGGAGTTGAGTAGGCAAATCCAACTAGGGAATTTACTTTTTCAGTAATAGTCTGTTGCTGCGGATGTAAATATTTTTCGTCCGAAGCATCGTACATTTCACCTGATGTCGTCGCCCAATTCAACCAAAAATACACTTGCAACATATCGACTGCATTTCCTTTGATCGAAACAGAAGTATCACGCCAGAAAACTGAATTATTCTTTGAATATGGCAATTCATTGATGTATTTATCCGAAATATTGATTCCTCCAACAAAAGCAATTTCGCCATCGACTATTAGGATTTTACGGTGGTTTCGATAGTTCGAATTGGCCAATGAACTAAATTGAACGGGAAGAAAAACTTGCAGTTGAATGTTGGAACCAGCCAATAATTTTTCAAAATTTCGACTCAATTTAGGTGAACCAAAATTATCGATCATCACCCGCACTTCCACACCTTCATTGGATTTTTCTTTTAAAAGTTCAATAACTTCCATTCCAATTTGGTCGGGATCGAAAATGTAATATTCCAAATGAATATGGTGTTTCGCAGAACGTAAAGCTTCCAAAAATTTCGGAAACTTTTCTTCGCCATTTAAGTACAATTCCACTTCATTATTGAAATAGGTTGGCGATGATTTCGAATTGTTCAAATATCTGAAAACTCTTGCTTGATCTCCAATTGTTTGTTCGACCAAATGAAAATTTGTCTCAGATGCTTGTTTGACTTCATTCCATTTCGATTCAATTTTAGTACGTTGCAAATCATCCAATCGCCCAAAAATTTTATTTCGATTGAATTTCTGTCCGAAAAAGAAATACAGAATCAGTCCTATGACGGGCAAAAAGAAAATAACCAAAATCCAAGCGATTGTTTTTGTTGGATTTCGATTTTCGATCAAAATCGTGACAACCGTTGATAAATACAAAAATAAAACAGGAATCCAGTACCATGTTTTGATAAATTCCCAAATCGATTGAATAAGCGGATAGTATTGCTCCATTTCTGTTTAGAAAGGCTTGAAATTACAAAATTTTGCGGAATTGATCTATATAAATTTTGTAGATTTACCCTTTTCAAATCAATCACAGAAAGATTTTTAAATTTAATTGTAACAATTTATTTAACATATCAACTAATTTGATTAGGTTAAATTTTTAAACGAAATAGTATGAAATTAAAACAGTTGGCTTTGGCGACTGTCTTTGCACTATCGATCATCGGATGTAAAGACAAAGATTCGACAACTACAAAAACTTACACAGCAGAAGAAATGAAAGACAATCCATTGGTACAAGAAAGTACGCTACCTTATTTTGCTCCCGATTTTTCTAAAATTAAAGACGAGCATTATAAACCGGCCTTGGAATATGCGTTGCAAGTTCAAATGGAAGCGATTGACAAAATTGCAAACAATTCAGAAGCTCCGACATTTGAAAACACCTTGGTGGAAATGGAAAAAGCAGGCGCTTTATTGGATCAAGTAGCGAGCGTTTTTGGTGCTTTGGCAAATGCAGATACCAACGATCATTTAAAAGCTTTGGATGCGGAAATGTCAACCGTTTTTGCAGAACAAAGCGATAAAATAAAATTGAACGAGAAATTATTTGAGCGCATCAAAACCTTACACGATCAAAAAGATCAATTAGGATTGGAAGGTGAAGATTTACGTTTGTTGGAAGTTACTTATCAAAACTTCTCGATTGCAGGAGCGAATTTACCAAAAGAAAGCAAAGACAAATTGAAAGAAATCAATTCAAAAATTGCTGGTTTGGAAAACAAATTTGGTCAAACCGTAATGGACGCTTCCAATGCGGCTGCGATTACCGTAACCGACACCACTTTGTTGGCAGGATTAACTCCAGCAGAAATGAATGCATTGAAAGTTGAAGGGAAAAACGAATGGAAAATTCCGGTTATCAATACGACCCAACAACCAATGATGCAAACTTTCACCAACCAAGAAATGCGTGAAAAATTATTCAATGCATCTTGGAAAAGAACCGACGGTGGGGAGTTTTCAACTTTGGACATTATCAAAGAATTGGTTGGATTAAGAATCGAAAAAGCGAAATTATTAGGATTCAACAATTACGCAGAATGGTTGTTACAAGATGCCATGGTGGAAACACCAAAAACGGTTACCGACTTCTATGCACAATTGGTTACTCCAACGGTAAAAGCGGTTGATTTAGAGAATCAAGCTTTAGTGGATTTGGCAAAAGCAGATGGTTTAGCGGAATTCAAACCAAGCGATTGGACTTTCTATGCTGAAAAATTGCGCAAAGCGAAATATGATTTAGATGAAAGTCAAATCAAACCTTATTTCGAATTGAAAAATGTATTGGAAAAAGGAGCTTTTTATGCGGCAACCAAATTATACGGAATCACCTTCAAAGAAAGAAAAGACATCCCTACGTATCATCCAGATGTGATGGTGTATGAAATTTTTGAAGAAGATGGAACGCCATTGGCTTTGTTCTATGGAGATTTCTTCAAGCGCGAAAGCAAAAGAGGTGGTGCTTGGATGGGGAATTTCGTAACCCAATCTCATTTGTTGAACAAAAAACCGGTGATTTACAATGTGTGTAATTATGCAAAACCTGCAGCAGGTGAAGCAGCATTGATCAGTTTTGACGATGTAACGACTTTGTTCCACGAATTTGGACACGCTTTACACGGATTGTTTGCCAACCAAAAATATCCATCGCTTTCAGGAACTTCAGTTGCAAGAGACTTCGTTGAATTGCCTTCTCAAGCTCACGAAAACTGGATTTTGGAACCAGAAGTATTGAAAAACTATGCAATTCACTACCAAACAGGTGAAGTAATTCCACAAGCTTTAATTGACAAAATCAAACGTGCGGCTACTTTCAACCAAGGATTTGCATTTGGTGAAGTTTTGGCAGCGAGTGTGATGGATTTTAACTTCCATACCTTAAACGAAATTCCAGCAGATTTTGATGTAAACAAATTCGAAATGGAAACTTTGAAAGGACAGTCTTTGTGGATGACCAACGTTCCTCCGCGCTATAGAGCTTCTTATTTCAACCATATTTTTGGTGGCGGATATGCAGCGAGCTACTATGCTTATACTTGGACCGAAATGTTGGCGCGTGATACAGGTAAATGGTTCCAAGAAAATGGAGGATTAACGAGAGCGAACGGACAACGTTACCGCGATTTGATACTTTCCAAAGGAAATACCATCAATTACAAAGAAGCTTACAACGAATTTAGAGGTGGTGAACCACAAGTAAGTACTATTTTGATTGAAAGAGGATTACAATAAATCCCAATTTTATAGATATTCCAAAGCCCTTGACATTCAAGGGCTTTTTTTATAAATCAAATAGTTTTCCATCTCATCATCAAATGATAAAGTTTTGTTAAGAAAGTCTCATTGCCAACTTAATTTGTTAAATTCGGACATCTTAATTAACATATCTGGGGGGAAATGCTTAAACACAAAACATCGGTATTGTTTGTTAGTTCAAATGGAAAAGACAGGAAAACATTACAAATACCTACCGTTATTCTTTTGAATTGGAGAAGATTTCTCATTTGGGGATCCGCTTTGTTCATCGTTCTATTTTCCTTGGTGGGATTTTTCATTTACGAACACACCAATGATTATTATACAACTTTATACAAAGAACGATTAGCGCGTGCCAATCAAATCAAAAATGCCATTGACATCGAAAAAGCCAAAGAATCCTTTGAATCGATTGATGCTGCAATGTTGGAAGTCAATGAAATCTTGGTAAAAAGAGGGTTGAAACCTTTAGCACTTGAAGGCGCAGGTGGTCCACTTGAATTTGAAATTACCAAAATCAATCAAGTAGCTGAAGAATACGCAGAAAACATTCAACATTTAGGAGAAATTCTAGAATCAACACCTTTTGGTTTGCCTCATTTTGGCGAACAAACTTCTGGATTTGGCAAAAGAAATAATCCGTTTGGCGGTTCCAATTCCGAAATGCATCGAGGTTTGGATTTCCGAGGTGAAATGCATTCGCCCATTCAAACTACCGCCTCTGGAAAAGTTATTTTTGCAGGTGTGAAAGGCGGTTATGGAAATGTGGTAATCATTGAACATCCCAATAAATTACAGACGCTTTACGCTCATTTATCGGAAATTCTTGTCAAAAAAGGTCAAACCGTTGAATTGGGTGATATGATTGGAAAATTAGGAAGTACAGGACGAAGTACTGGCCCTCATTTGCACTATGAAATTCTTCATAAAAATGAACGAATTGATCCTCAAAATTTTATAAATCTTTAACTATGTTTAAAAATTCTACTCCAAAAGACAAATCCAAAAACTTAACGAATCTTCCCATTGAAACGGTCATTGCAGAAGGAATCACGATTCAAGGCGACATTCTTGGTGAAGGCGCTATACGAATCGACGGAAAAGTGGAAGGAAATGTTCAGCTTTCAAAAGGTGTAATTTTGGGAGAAAAAGCTGAAATTATAGGTTCTGTAAAAAGTTCGGAAGTCATTGTTTTTGGGAAGCTAAATGGAAATTTGGAGTGCAAGGATTTGTACATCAAATCAACTGGAAAAATCGATGGAAACATTTTGGTCAATGCCTTTGCAGTAGATATGGGTGGAAAATACAATGGAAACCTTAAAATGACCCAAAACGAAATCAATCTAAACGAAAAACTGGAAATAAAACGAACCGCTGAAGCATAAAAAAAGTCCATCGTTTGATGGACTTTTTTCTTTCTATTTTGGGAATTATTCCGCAATTAAAATGAAATAATTCTTCTTTCCTTTTTGCAATAAGATATAGGTATCTGAAATCAAATCTTTGGACGAAATCATATACTCCTCACCTACTTTTTCTTTGTTCACCGAAATCGCATTGGCTTTCAATTCTCTTCTGGCTTCACTTTTTGAACTTAAGAATCCTGTTTTTTCAGACAAAGTATCGATGATGTTGATTCCATCTGCCAATTCCGCTTTGGAAACACTTGCTTGAGGAACACCTTCAAAAACAGCTAAGAAGGTTGCTGCATTCAAGGATTTCAAATCTTCTGCTGTGGATTTTCCAAACAAAACTTCTGATGCTTTGATGGCATTGTCCAATTCTTCTTTTCCGTGCACCAAAGTCGTAATTTCTTCCGCCAATTTCTTTTGCAATTGACGTAAATGAGGTGCTTCTTTGTGCGTTTCGATCAAGGAATTGATTTCCTCTTGACCTAAAAATGTGTATATTTTGATGTATTTCTCCGAATCTTCATCAGATTGATTCAACCAAAATTGGTAAAATTTATAAGGCGATGTACGGTTTTTGTCCAACCAAACATTTTCTCCACCTTCGCTTTTTCCAAATTTCGTTCCGTCCGATTTGGTGGTCAACGGACAGGTAAAAGCAAAAGCTTCACCTTGAACTGTACGACGAATCAACTCTGTTCCCGTCGTGATATTTCCCCATTGGTCAGAACCTCCAAATTGAAGTTTCACACCCATTTCTTTGTACATATGCAAGAAATCATATCCTTGAATCAATTGATAGGTAAATTCCGTAAAAGACATTCCGACAGTAGATTCAGCGCCCAATCTTGATTTCACAGAATCTTTTGCCATCATATAATTCACAGTGATGTGTTTTCCAACATTTCGAACAAAATCGATGAACGAAAAGTCTTTCATCCAATCGTAATTATTAACCATCACTGCTGCATTGGGTTTCGACTGATCAAAATCTAAGAAACGTTCCAATTGGCTGCGAATTCCATCTACAAAACGTCCTAAAGTTTCTTCGTCCAATAAATTTCGTTCGGCAGATTTTCCGGTTGGATCCCCAATCATACCTGTCGCGCCACCCACCAAAGCAATTGGTTTATGCCCGTGACGTTGCATATGCATCAACAAAATGATAGGAACCAAACTTCCAACGTGTAAAGAATCGGCGGTAGGATCAAATCCACAATAACCCGTCGTCATTTCCTTTTCCAGTTGTTCTTCTGTTCCGGGCATGATCGTGTGAATCAAACCTCTCCATTGCAATTCTTGGATAATTCCGCTCATTTTTACTTTAATTTTAAGGCGACAAAGATAAGTATCGAAGTTTGAAATGCGAAATTCAATAATCGATTAATTTAATTGGTAAATTCGTTCATCTAATCAAAAAACTTATGGATTCGATTTTTTTCAAAAACGAATGTTTTACTTGGTACAATTTGGAAGATCCTTCGCAAGAGGAAATTCAGAAATATTTGAAAGAATTTTCCTTGACTTCCTATACCGTTCAAGATGCGTTGGAAATTGGTCACTTGCCAAAATTTGAACACCAAGATAATTTTGATTTCATTCTCTTACGATTTTATGAAAAAGAACCTCGCTCCTACACCAATATCATTCGGGAATTCAGCCATAAAATCGGGATATTTATGGGAGAGAATTTTTTGATTACGATTCACCAAAAACCTGTTCCTTTTTGGGAAATTATCCAATCGGAACTAGAAAACGATCCCCAACATTCCAAATTAACAACCCGAAAATTATTCTATAAAATCGCCCAACGAACGCTCAATACATTTTTACAGCCTTCAATCAAAATAGCCGAACAAATTGAAATCTACGAACAATCCTTATATACAACGGAACGTGAATTGAAATTGAATTTGAAACGTTTGTATCAATTGAAACGCGAATCTTCGACTTGCGCTAAACTTTTGGTGCTGATGCGTGATGTGTTGAATGAGTTCCGTTCTTATGTCAAAAACGTTGCTTCGTATAGAGATTTACAAGAATTGAACACGAAATTGCTGCATTTACACGCCCAAAACACCGACGATTTACAAAACTTATTTACGTTGACCATTTCGGTTTCGGACCAAAGAGCCAACGAAATCATGAAGGTTTTGACGGTTTTTTCGGCTTTCTTTTTACCGCTTACATTTCTTACCGGATTTTATGGGATGAATTTCGAGTATATTCCCGGATTGAAAGATCCGAAAATGTTTTATACTGCAATTTTTGTAATGCTTGTGATTGTGGTGGTGATTTTTCTATGGTTCAAACGAAAGAAATTTTTATGAATTGGAGATTTCTAAATCGGATTTTACAGTTTTCTATACTCTTTCTATTAATTTTATTCGGAGGAACTTTCTTGTCGATTGGCAGATTTTCCAAAATAGATCAAACCCAAAAAGCCGATGTAGCGATAATTCTCGGAACTGCTGTTTGGGGAAATGAACCTTCACCTGTTTTCGAACAAAGAATTCTTCACGGAATTAAATTATACCAAGATGGTTGGGTTGATTATTTAATCTTTACTGGAGGTTCGCCAGAAATTGGGAAACCATCTGAAGCGGAAGTTGCTAAAAGCTATGCAGTGAAAAAGGGAATTCCAACCGACAAAATATTCATTGAAGATCAATCAAGGATTACCCAAGAAAACTTAGTTTATTCAAAAGAAATTTTGACAAAAAACGCATTTTCAACTGTTTTAATCGTTAGCGATCCTATTCATATGAGGCGCGCAATGACGATGGCAAGTGATTTGGAATTGGTTGTATATAGTTCGCCCACACAAACTTCTCAATTTCGAAGTGCTTCCAAAAAATTCGGGTTTTTACTGAGAGAAACCTATTTATTAATTGGATATAAGGTTCTTCAATTCGTTCGCTAAATCCTACATCTGTATTCTAAATTTTGAATTAAATCTTGTAAATTGCCAAAAAGATTGATCTATGTCGTTGAAAAAATTTGCCAACCTGATTCGAACCAAATCTGAATGGAATCATTTGATTCAAGCAACCAAAAACTTGAAAGGAAAAGTGATTCAGAATTTAAATTTCACAAAGGAAGAAATAGATTGGAGTCAATTTCAATTGGAGGGAACCACTTTTTTGGGATGTGATTTCAAAAAGAATGATGGCATATATGTCATAACTCAAGGAGCATTTGTCTATCCAAAATTCAAAAATTTACCTTTTAATCCTCATCGGGCTCATCTTTATGATTGGGAGGAATTGATGGAAGGCTATACACCAGAGCTTGATGAGAGTGTAGATTTAAATATTTACAAGCATTTCTACAAGCATCGTTACAATCCTCCAATGGAAATTGCGTTGGCTGAGCGAATTCATGATTATGGAATTGATGTTGCACTTCGCAATTTGTTGGAATTTGATGAATATGGAATGACCGAACGAAAAGTGGTTGGTTTCATGGGCGGACATTCTACTCTTAGAGGATCTGAATATTACATCAAAGTAGCCATTGGAGCCAAGCGACTATCTGAAAAAGGCTATTTTATCGCGACAGGTGGCGGTCCTGGCATCATGGAAGCAGCCAATTTAGGTGCTTATTTTGGCAAGCATACCGATGCTGAATTAATGGAAGCAATCCAGATTTTATCGGATTTGGAATTTACGGAAGAAGGACAAAAAGATTATTTGGCGAAAAACTACATCCAACAATCCAAACTGGTTTTGGATAAATTTCCAGAAGGAAACGAAAATTTAGCAATTCCTACATGGTTTTACGGACACGAACCTTCGAATTTATTTGCAAGTTCCATTGCGAAATATTTTTCGAATAGTATACGAGAAGATACCTTGTTGGCGATTTGTTTGTATGGAATTATTTATGCTCCTGGAAGTGCGGGAACAACCCAAGAAATTTTCCAGGAAGCGGCCCAAAATCATTATGGAACGTACGGATATTATAGTCCGATGGTGTTTTTGGGGAAGAAAAGATATGTCGAAGACACGGCTTTGTACTCGGTTTTGCACCAATTAGCAGTTGGAATGCCTTATAAAGATTTATTGTATTTAACTGACGATGCGGAACTTGCAGTAGAGTTCATAGAAAATCACCCACCAATTATGGTATAAATTTTGTGGTTTAAAAAATTCGTTATATATTTGCAGTCTAAATCGCGGGATGGAGCAGTAGGTAGCTCGTCGGGCTCATAACCCGAAGGTCACAGGTTCGAGTCCTGTTCCCGCTACTAAGTCAAAAAGAGATTCTCAAAAAGAGTCTCTTTTTTTATGTCCTAAATCGTCGGGTTATGAGATTAAAATAATAGAAAATATTCACAGGTTCCCCCGATGCGTCGGGGCTGTTCCCGCTACTAAGTCAAAAAGAGATTCTCAAAAAGAGTCTCTTTTTTTATGTCCTAAATCGTCGGGTTATGAGATTAAAATAATAGAAAAT
>NZ_JBEPMO010000019.1:0-43748 GCF_040545805.1 Moheibacter stercoris | reverse complement strand
CTTAATACTTAATACTTAATACTTAATACTTAATACTTAATACTTAATACTTAATACTTAATACTTAATACTTAATACTTAATACTTAATACTAAAGATACTCCTTCAATTCCACCAACTTCTCAATCACTGGAACTTCTTCGATCCACATATGATTTTCATTGAGCGGATTGAAGAAAATAGCATGCATACCCATACGCGTTGCGCCAATCATATCGGCGATCCAATCATCACCAATGTAAACCGACTCTTCTGCCTTTGCTTGGGCTTTGTCCAATGAGGTTTGAAAAGCTAGAGGTTCTGGTTTTGGTGCGCCCGCTCCTTCTGCCGTTGTAATGGTTTGGACGTAATCTTTTACAATGCTTCCGTTAATTTTGCTGTGTGTGACTTCCTCGAAACCATTGGAAAGAATGTGAAGGGTATATTTATCTTTTAGGTATTCCAAAACTTCTTCTGCTCCTTCTACGACATAATTGGAAGTGGTCACCTCATCGACGAAACGGCGTTCAAATTCCAATGCATGTTCAAAATTGGGCAATCCCATTTCCGCAAAAGCTTCTGGAAATCTTCTCGCACGTAGCTCATCTTTGGTTACTTTTCCATCTCTATAATCTGCCCATAATTGTTCGTTGCTTTCATAGTAAAACGGATAAAATTCTTTGAAGGTAAATCCATATTTTTCCTCTACTTGAAACTCTTCGTATAATTTCACCAATGTAATATTGGCATTTCGGCGATAATCCCAAAGGGTGTTGTCTAAATCAAAAAAGACGTGTTTGATATTTTCCATAAGTCCGCAAAGCTACCAAAAGTTTTGATGTCCCACTTACATCGTTTCGTTAGGAATTGGTTAAAATTTAACCGAGAAGCTTTGGGGCACAGATAAATCAAAAAAGGTATATTTGCACAAAATTTAACCTATGAGTTTATTAGTAGTTGGTACGGTCGCTTTCGATCAAATTGAAACGCCATTTGGAAAAACAGACAAAATCTTAGGAGGTGCTGCAACCTTTATTGGAATGGCTTCTTCAATGTTGGACGTGAAAACAGGTATCGTATCAGTTATTGGTGGAGACTTTCCACAAGAATATACGGACTTGATGTCATCAAAAGGTCTTGATTTAAGCGGAATCGAAACCAAACCAGAAGGGAAAACCTTTTATTGGTCTGGAAGATACCACAACGACATGAATTCTCGTGATACCTTGGTAACCGAATTAAACGTTTTGGAAAATTTCCAACCTATCGTTCCAGAAGGATGGAAAAGACCAGAAGTATTGATGTTAGGAAACTTGCATCCATTGGTTCAAAAATCGGTTTTAAATCAATTAGAAGAGCGTCCGAAATTGGTTATCCTAGACACGATGAATTTCTGGATGGATTTGACTTGGGACGAATTGATGGATGTTTTAAAAGATGTAGACGTTTTAACCATCAATGACGAAGAAGCGCGTCAAATGAGTAAAGAATATAGTTTGGTAAAAGCTGCGAAAAAGATTTTGCAAATGGGACCTCATACCCTGATCATCAAGAAAGGAGAACATGGAGCTTTATTGTTCCAAGGAAACCATGTATTCTTTGCTCCAGCATTGCCATTGGAAGATGTATTTGACCCAACGGGTGCTGGTGATACATTTGCTGGTGGATTCTCTGGATTCCTAGCAAAGACTCAAAACTATTCATTCGAAAACATGAAACGTGCAATTATCTACGGTAGTGCATTAGCATCGTTTACTGTAGAGAAATTTGGTACCGATCGTTTGGCTGAATTAACAGAAGAAGATCTACTTGATCGTTTGGATGTTTTCAAAAGCTTGACCAATTTTGATATTGAATTGGATTAATTCAATCCTATCTATAAAAAGACAATCCCACTTTTTCAAGTGGGATTTTTTTATGCTTTAGCTTTTGGTTTCATTTGAATCAGATACACTCCTGCAAGAATTAAAATTCCTCCAATTGCATGTATCCATGTCAATTTTTCACCATCCAAAATTCCCCAACCCACTGCCACAATAGGCATCAAATAGGTTACCACAGAGGCAAAAATAGCATTGGTTTGTTGAATTAATTTGTAGTACAAAATCATAGCACCTGCTGTCCCTACCAAACCTAAAATCGCCACATACCCCAAACCTTCTATTTGCTCAGGCGTAGCTTTAAATTCGGTTAGAAATCCCGTAAATCCTAAAATCAACAAAGAAGGTCCTAGCCAAATCGTAAAAACGACCGAACTCAATTTAAAAGATTGTATGCCATTTAAAAATCTCCCAACAATCAATCCACTGGTACCATATAAAGCAGTTGCCAAAACAATCAACATCGAATGAAACACGTCACTTTTTTGACCAGAACCATCGTCCATCATCAAAATGGCAGCTCCTACAAATCCTACAATAGCTCCCAAAATCTGCGACCATCTACTTTTGATTCCAAAAAAGATATAACCCAATATCAAAATGAAAATCGGAACCAAAGAATCCAAGATTCCCGCCATGGAACTGCTCACTTCTTGTTGAGCGATAGGAAATAAAAACATGGGAATGAAATTCCCACAACATCCGCCAATAATTACCCAAGGCAATAATTTTTTGGGTATGAATTTGAAATTTCGAATCCCAAAAAACACCAAAACAAGCCCTGCAATCGTCAAACGCAAAGCTCCAACCTGCATAGGTTCATAAACTTTGATACTTTGTTTAATTAGGATAAAAGAACTACCCCAAGTGAGGGATAAGATGACTAGTAAAAACCATTTATTGGACAGAAATTTCATGCTGCAAAAGTGAGAAAGATTTTGCTTACTGCACAAAAAAAAGTTGCCTCATTTAGCAGAGAAGCAACTTTTCAATAAAGGGTAGCAAAAAGCGAAAAACTAATCAAAACAATTATCCAATGTTTTGGATTTCACTTATAAGATGCAGAAAATTGAAAAGGTTGCGTGAAAATGAAAAATTATTTTATTTTTTTTTCATTTCGATGGGTTTGATCAAGAAAATAATTCCCAAAAATGAAACAAATGCAGTAATCATCGAGAATGCAAGCGCAATAATAGCCGAGCTGTCGGCTTGAAAATCAAAAAATTCTGCGCCATAAAAAAAGACAAATTCTCGTATTCCCAATCCCGCAAATGAAATAACTGACAAAACACTTGAAATTAAGAACATGAAAAAGT
This sequence comes from Moheibacter stercoris, assembly GCF_040545805.1. Classification (NCBI taxonomy): domain Bacteria; kingdom Pseudomonadati; phylum Bacteroidota; class Flavobacteriia; order Flavobacteriales; family Weeksellaceae; genus Moheibacter; species Moheibacter stercoris. The sequence goes on along the minus strand of NZ_JBEPMO010000019.1, from coordinate 40,573 downwards.
AGACGAAAGCATTTCCATCAATTTGAAAAGATTTCAAAATGAAAAAGATGGTCAATATTTGTAAAAGTTGAATCGTAATCGAATAAAGAAAACCAATGTAAACCCTTCTTTTGGAAATAGGCAACCACCGAATTAAGATTTGAAGAATCACCAAAGTACCCAAAAAAGCCAAAATAGCAGCACCTAAATTCCATCCATAGGAAAGTTGAGTCGGTAGAAAAAGAAATAAAATGCCCAAACAAAATCCAATCGCGATGATTCCCAGAAATCGTTCAACAAATACAATTCGTCCAACGCGCTTCAGAGATTTATTTTGGGCTTTGCTCAATGCAAAGGCTTTGTATGCATCACCACCCACTCCACCGGGCAAAAAGAAATTGTAAAACATACCCAATAAATACAACTGGGAATTGGTTTTAAAATTAATTCGAACACCGACTTTTCGGATGAATAAATTGAAACGAAAGACCGAAATGATTTGAGAAATCAGAAAGAGAATTAGGGCGAAGGCAAAATAGAATGGATTGGCTTTTTTCACAATCCAACCTATCTGTTGCCAATCGAGTTGACGAAAGACCAAAAAGATTAATCCTAAACTGACGGAAATTTTAATTGCCGTGATGAATTGTTTTTTCAATTTCGGTTTCACCGATGAATAGTTTTCTGATTTTGTACGGTCGTTTATGCTGCGATTCAAAATAGGTTCGCATCTGTAAATCTATGATAATTCCTGTGGTAAAGAACTGAATTCCCACAAAAAACAATAGAATTCCCAAAATAAGCAATGGTCGATTGCCAATATCTTGCCCCAAAGTAAACTTCACAACCATCAAATACAACAAAATCAATCCACCAATGCTAAAAGACAACATCCCGATATTTCCAAAAAGATGAATCGGTTTTTGCAAATATTTGCGTTGGAACAACAACAAAATCAAATCATTGATCACTTTGGTTGTTCTTCCCAAACCGTATTTAGATTTTCCAAATTGACGTTGGTGATGCTTTACTTTCACTTCCGTTACTTTCGCACCATTTAAAAACGCCAAAAGCGTGATGTATCGGTGCATTTCACCATAAAGATTCAAATCTTTGGCTGTTTCACGATTGAAAACTTTCAACGCACATCCGTGGTCTTGAATATCCAATTTCGTTGTTTTTCTGATGATCCAATTCGCAATTTTTGAAGGAAAGGTTCTCACCAAATTATCTTGGCGTTTTTGGCGAATACCCGTTACAACATCCCAATCTTCTGTCACCGCTTTGTTGTACATCATCAAAATATCATCGGGATCATTTTGCAAATCTCCATCCATCGTGATGATATAATCTCCCTTGGCATAATCAATTCCAGCTGCTAAAGCCAAACTTTGACCATAGTTTTTGTTTAATTCAACTAAAACAACATTTGGATTTTTCAGCTTTTTGATCTCATTTCTTGTTTGATCGGTCGAGCCATCGTCTACCAAAATAATTTCAAAGGTATTTCCTTGTAAAGCACCTTCAATACGACTAACCAAAAGAGGTACATTTTCTTCTTCGTTGTAAACAGGAACAACTACTGATAAGATTTGTGAGACGGGTTTTTGAATCATTTTTATTGCTTAATTTAGCCCAAGCCAAATTCAAAAGCGAAGATAAGATAAAATCTATGAGCACGTATTTTCCAAACGAAAAAATCTATTATTTCATCGTCTTACTACTGGCTTGCGTCTTATGTTTTGTCAATCTTGGCGGTCATCCTATTTATATTTTGGACGAAGCAAAAAATGCCGAAGCCGCGCGCGAAATGCTGTTGAATCAGGACTGGATTACGCCTACTTTCAATGGTGAATTGCGAACCGACAAACCTCCTTTGCATTATTGGTTCATGAAAGTTTCTTACGAAATTTTTGGCGTGAACGCCTTTAGTGCCCGATTTTTCTCTGCCGTTTTTGGGGTTTTGACCATCCTTACGACGTTTCATTATACCCGTAAGTTTATGGGATTGAAAATGGGCTTGATGGCAGCTTTTGTCTTTCTATCAGCCATTTTCTTTGTTCAGGAATTTCATCTTGCGGTTCCAGATCCTTATTTGATCTTTTTTGTGAGTTTCGGATTGTTTCAATTTTTCGATTTTTATCGATACCGTAAAAAACTTGCTTGGTTTCTATTTTATAGCTCATTGGGATTGGGAATTTTAGCCAAAGGACCTGTGGCAATTGCTTTACCCGGAATTAGTATATTCATCTTTTTATTGATGAACAAAGATTTCAATTGGAAATCAATTCTGGCCATTAATCCCTTTTTAGGTTTAATCCTTTCCTTTGCTATTGCCGCACCATGGTATTATTTGGTGCATCAAGCGACCAATGGTGCTTACACAGAAGGTTTCTTTTTTGAACATAATTTCCAACGATTTAGTGGTGAAATGGAAGGTCACGGCGGACTACCATTTGTCACTTGGGCTTTTGTTTTGCTTGGACTTCTTCCCTTTTCGTTTTTCATTATTCAGGGATTGGTTCAAGGTTGGAAAAAAAGAAAAACCGACGAATATCTCCTATTCTCTTGGGTAATCGCGGCCGTTTTCATCGTGTTTTTTAGCATTTCTCAAACGAAACTTCCCAATTATCCGATGCCAAGTTATCCGTTTATCGTGGTTTTGATCGGATTTTATTTGGCTCAACTTTTAGAAGGAAATCTTCCATTAAAAGGGTATAAAATCAGTCTTTGGGTATGGTTAGTCATCAGTATTTTGATGCCAATTGGCGGATTCATCGCTTTTACATTGGCTGAAAAACAATTGGAACCTGTCAGATTCGTCAGTCTTTCATTAATTGTTTTACCGATTGGAAGCATTTTGGCCATGATTTTTTTGAAACGAAACCAATTGAAACAAAGTCTTGCTTCCATAGGAATCAGTTCGATGATCATGACTATTCTGCTTTTTTCTTGGGTTTATCCCAATCTTTTAACCCAAAGTCCATTGGTGATGGCAAAAGGAATTCTGGACTCAAATTCAAAAACAATTGTTTACAAAGGATACGATCCCGCATTTTTGTTTAATTTCGAACGAAATTTACCCATCGCGGATACCAAAGAAGAGGTGTTGAAATTTCTGGCTGAAAATCCTACTGGAAATGTCATCACCAAAGAAAAATTTATTGAACAAGATTGGCAGGACTTCCCCATGGAAATTCAATTGAAACAAAAAGCCATTTTTGAAAATTATACCATCGTCATTTTTAAACCAAAATGAATAAAAAAGTAATCGTCATCACAGGAGCATCTTCGGGAATCGGAGAAACACTAGCCAATCATTTTGTCCAAAAAGGGCATCAAGTCTATGGTTTATCGAGATCCAAACAAGATCATACAAGCTATGAACATATTCCAACCGACGTAACCAACAAAGAAAATGTGTACCAATCCATCCAAAAAATCATCAACGAAGCAGGTCGAATTGATGTTTTGATCAACAATGCTGGTGTTGGGATGCTGGGCGCAATTGAAGATGTTGCCAAAGAAGATTTAGATAAATTGATCAACGTTAATATTTACGGTGTCATTTATACCATGCAAGCTGTTTTGCCTTTGATGCGAGGACAAAAATTTGGTCATATACTAAATGTTTCCTCTATTGCAAGCAATCATGGTTTGCCTTTTAGAGGATATTATTCAGCTTCCAAATCGGCTATTGATCGAATCACAGAATCGGTTCGATTGGAAAATCATAAATTGGGAATTGAAATATGCACTTTAAATTTCGGGGACATTAAAACGTCCATTGCTGAAAGTCGTATTCAAAGCACGGTTTCTTCTTTTTACAAATCGAAATACGAAAAATTGGTTCAAAACATCAATATGGAAGTCGACCATGGAACCGATCCCAAAGATTTGATTCCTATTATTGAGAAATTCATTCACAAGAAAAATTTGAAACCTCATTACAACATTGGGAAACCTATGCAAACTTTCTCTGTTACTTTGAAAAGAGTGATTGGACAAAGAATGTTTGAGAAATTATTGGCGAAATATTCAAAATTGGATTAGGATGAATCTCGTTTGGCATTTCAAGAAATTTGACGAACTGACTTCTCAGGAATTGTATAAAATTTTGCAATTACGCGTAGAAGTTTTTGTGGTGGAGCAAAGTTGTTTGTACAATGAATGCGATGGAAAGGATTTCAAATGCGATCATTTGTGGTGCGAACAAGACGGAAAAATCTTGGCTTATTGCCGAATCGTTCCTCCAGGAGTTTCCTATTCAGAACCTTCCATTGGTCGTGTAGTCAGTCATCCCAAATCTCGTCATATGAAATTGGGTTATGAATTGATGCGTCATTCCATCCAAATTATTCAGAATCATTTCCCAAATCAAAGCATACGCATAAGTGCGCAGTCTTATTTGAAAAAGTTTTACGAAAAGTTTGGATTTCAGCAAGTCTCAGAAGAATATTTAGAAGACAATCTACCTCATATGGAGATGCTAAAACCGTAAGATTCAATTCATTTTTCGATTATCTTTACATAGAATTTTAGAAAATACATGAATAAACTCCTTTACCTATTTAGTCTTTTACTTGTCACGATATCTTGTCAAGAAAACAACATGAAGTCACTACCTACGCTATCTGAGGATGGTTTTTACTATACGGTAGTTGAAATTCCAGCAGGAACAAACAAAAAATATGAATTCAATTCCGAATCCATGACCTTTGAAATTGACCAACGAAATGGACAAGATCGCATCATTTCTTTTTTACCTTATGTTGGGAATTATGGATTTATTCCCTCAACACTTTCAGACTCAACAAAAGGTGGTGATGGAGACCCTTTGGACATGATATTGTTGGGTGAATCGATAGCTCAAGGAACTTTGATCGAAACGATTCCAATAGCCACAGTAAAATTGTTGGACAACAAAGAAGAAGATTTCAAAATCATTTCGGTACCCGCCGATGAGAACTTAAATGTTTTAGGCGTAAAAACCTATGAAGAACTTCAGTCAAATCATCCTGGAGTTATTCAAATCATCGAAATTTGGCTTAAGAATTATGATTCTGACGAATTGGAAATTTCAGGTTGGTTAAATCAACAACAAACCCTTGACTATATTTCTGAAAATAAATTGAACTAAAATAAATTCCCTACATATGAAATCATTTCTATCATTTATTCTGATTGGATTTTATTGTGCATTACAAGCTCAATTAACCATAACCACCAATCTTCGTGAAGATGGCGTCTTCAACACCTCTACCCTAAAATGGGATATTGATAAAACGACTGAAGGTCTTACAGTATTCAATTTCAACAAAGATTTGACCAGTTTTCGTCATATTACTGGAAGCATTTCCTCCAATTATACCATAGATGATTGGACCTATGACGACAATGAAGTCTTATATGAAATGATTATCACCAGTGATGCTGGGAACGAATATGATTTTATGATTGATGGCACAAATGGTTTGGTCATCTTTTTCTATTATGATGAATATGGTGATTATAGAATGGTGAGACATCTTATTCAAGATTCGTATTTTGATAAATAGGAAACTAGTAGATATAAAAAATCCCTCTTTTGGAGGGATTTTTAGTATAAGTATATCTTAATTTCTTTTCAAAAAATAAAAGGCCAATAAAAACCAACCTACAATCATGAGCAATCCTCCTAAGGGTGTGATGGGACCTAACCATTTCAAATTAACACCCCAATGGTCAGCAAATGATAATAAGTAAATACTTGTAGAAAAAATAAATGTTCCTAAAATAATACTCCATGCCGCAGATTTTTCAAGGCTTGTTTGAAACTCCAAAAACAAACCAATGGCAATTAACAACAAGGCATGATACATCTGATATTTTACTCCAGTTTCAAAACTAATCAATTTTTCTGCCGGTAAGATTTTCTTGAATGCATGCGCTCCAAATGCTCCCAAAATCACAGCTAAACCACCGTATAAACTGCCTATTACCAAAACCAATTGTTTCATATTCTAAATTTTTTCTAAAGATACTCAAGATTTCAGAAATCCATAAACTGAATAAAATCACTCTATTTAGAATGAATTTAATTATCAGTATCTTTGCCGCTAATGGAATTAGGAAAAGATGGAAAAACAGACAATTTTCAGCTTAAAAATAGGTGAATCTGGGAGAATTTCAGGATTTGTATCGGAAGAAATTCCAACTAAATTATACGAATTAGGTATAATTCCTGGAAGTTTTATTACCGTAAAACATAGACTTCCTCTGGGTGGTCCTGTATGCATTCATCTCATGGATTCAAGTAATCTCATCGCATTAAGGGGCAGTGAAGCCAAATCTATCATCATTGAAAAGTTTTTAGGGGAATGAAAAAAATTGCATTAATTGGAAATCCCAATGTTGGGAAATCTTCATTATTCAATATTTTAACGGGTCTACGACAAAAAGTGGGAAATTACCCAGGGATGACCGTTGAAAAAAAATCAGGGATCATTGTTCACAAAGGAAAAAAATATGAAATCATTGACCTGCCAGGAACTTATGGGATTTATCCAAACTCGATTGATGAACAAGTCGTTTCCAATGTCTTAAATGACAAAAACCATTTGCAACATCCCGATTTGGCCGCTGTCGTTTCTGACGCTACCAATCTTAAAAGAGGAATCTTGCTTTACCAACAAATACGAGAAATGGGTATTCCAGCCATTTTCGTCGTAAATATGATTGATGAAGCAGAAGAACAAGGCATCAGCATAAACGTGCAGGAATTGGAAAAAGAACTCAACACAAAAGTTCTTCTTACCAATGCGCGAAATGAAGAAGGTATCGAACAATTAAAAGATGCTTTCTCTTTTCAACCTAATGAATTTGAAGCCAAATTTTTTATTCCAAAAGAATATTCAGCAGCCGTAAATCTTGCCAAAGCCGATTTGAACTATGAGAACTCTTATAAAGCTTGGCAAAGTTTAAGTCAAATCAATCCGAAATATTTAAACGAAAGAGAAACAGGAATTTTAGAAAATATCCGCAAAGAATTTCAAATCATTCCAAAACGACTTCAGGTCAAAGAGATTTTGAATCGCTACGAACAAATTGATGAAATTCTTTCAAAAGTTATCTTCAAAAAAGAAGCGACCAAAAAATCATGGACCGAAAAATTAGATGCTATTTTGATTCATCCAGTTTTGGGGTATCTCATCTTTTTCGGCGTTTTGATTTTGATATTCCAAGCAATTTTTGCGTGGTCTGGTCCATTTATGGATTTGATTGACAATGCCTTTTCTTGGTTGGCAGGTTCCGTAAGTTCTACTTTACCCGAAGGTCCAATCAATGGCCTATTAACAGATGGAATCATTTCAGGAATTGGAGGAATTGTGATCTTTGTTCCCCAAATTGTGATACTCTTCTTATTTATTTCCATCATGGAAGAATCGGGCTATATGAGCCGTGTAGTATACTTGATGGACCGTTGGCTAAAGCCATTTGGACTTAGTGGAAAAAGTGCCGTTCCTTTGATGTCAGGTGCAGCATGTGCTATTCCAGCTGTAATGTCTGCTCGAAACATCGAAAACAACAAGGAACGATTGATCACCATTTTGGTCACTCCTTTTATGACCTGTGCGGCACGTTTACCTATTTACGTTGTGATCATTGGCTTAATCATTCCAGAAACTAGTTTCTGGGGATTTAATCTACAAGGAATTGCCCTTTTTGCCATGTATCTTTTGGGAATTTTAGGCGCATTGGGAAGTGCTTGGATTTTGAAAAAAATCATCAAAACCAATTTCAAAAGTTATTTGATTTTGGAAATGCCAACTTATAAGATGCCTGTTTGGCGAAATGTATTGCAAACCGTTTGGGAAAAAGCAACCGGATTTTTAATCGGTGCAGGAAAAATTATCTTGGCCATGAGCATCATCCTTTGGGTTCTTGGAACCTTTGGAATGGGCGAAAAATTCAACAATGCGGAAGAAATTATTGCAAAGGAAAAACCTAACTTGACTGAAGAAGAATTTGCCAATGAAGTGACAGCTTATAAATTGGAATATTCCTTCTTAGGACATATTGGACAAGTAATCGAACCTGTCATCAAACCACTTGGTTACGATTGGAAAATGGGAATTGGTTTGATTTCCTCTTTTGCAGCTCGTGAAGTTTTTGTTGGAACCATGGCAACTGTTTACAGCATGGGCGACACAGAAGATGAACTATCCATCCGTGAACGTATGCGTAAAGAAATCAACGCCAATACCGGACAGCCTGCATATACCGTAGCTTCGGGTGTTTCCTTGTTACTTTTCTATGCTTTTGCTATGCAATGTATGGCGACAATTGCCATTGTACGAAAAGAAACGGGTTCATGGAAATGGACGCTGATTCAATTGGTTTTCATGACTGGAATTGCCTATATCGCAGCATTTATCGCTTATCAATTTTTAAAATAATAAGATTATGTTTTGGATCATTGCTCAATATCTATTCATCGGAATCGTTTTCATCATCGCGATGTGGTACATTTTTAATATGTTCAAGGATTCCTTTGGAAAGAAAAAAGGATCTAGCTGCGCCAAAGGTTGTGGGTGTGATGACACATCATCTCCTGAGAAGAAATAAGTAGAAAAATACACTGCATAAAAAAAGGATGTCTTTAACGAGACATCCTTTTTTCTTATTGTTTATACGGAATTGATTAAGGTACCAAGACTGGTACGTCAATCTCTCCATTGGTAATTTCAATTTCTTCTGTAGCAGCACCATTGACAAATTTAGTAATCGTTCCAGAGAAGTTTCCTTTCACTCTTCCACCAACATCTGCTGTAATTTGCGTAATATTCAAGGTTACAGGTAAATATTCGTCAGTTGTTGCATTGTAATTTGTATAGATATCATTTGGATTAGAAGAAGTTCCCAATTGAACTTGAATTACAAACTCATCTTCTTCATTATAGCTTCCAACTGCAATTCCACCTGGAACTGTAATCGATAAATTTTGAACTTGATCTACATTGAATCCAGAGATAACCGCCGCAGTTGCAACACCCGTTGCTTTTGCTCCTACGCTAAAATCAAATGGAGTATCGTTAAAGTTTGCCTTAAGAATACGATCCATAGATTCTGTAGGTTCAAATTGAATCATATAAAATTGTCCATCGGTCAAAATTTTGGTAGCACCCGAAACTGGATTGAAAATAGTTCCCTCAAACGTACCTGAAACGATTCCAACTGAATTATTGACTTGCGTAATGTTGATATTCAAAGGTAAAATTTCACCTGCTGCATCCAAATTGGTGTAAATACCATCTGCTCCAAAATTGATCGTTACTCGAGCGCCATCTATGTGACCGAATACTCCAGTTGATAAATTTTCTGGAATGGTAAGTGTAATATTTTTGCCACTCATGCTATTTCCATTGATGAAACTCTCATCTGCAGAACCAGCGTTGGTCACATAACTGAAATCTTCCAAAACTCCGTCTACGTTGACGCTGTAAGTTCCAGGTTCAATCACAGTCAAATACTCATCGCCAGGAGTAATTAGTTCACTATCGGAACAACTCCAAAGAATTCCAAACAAAAGGAATGAGAACAAAAAATATTTATTCATTTTTTAAATTTTGATAAAATTAGAGAAATAACTTTAAAAACAATAAACGAATTTACGTTAAATCTATTGCGTTAGTAAGTTCCGTTTGCATTTCCACCCGAAATAATTTGAAAAGCGGAAGAGGTACCAATTCTCTTTACGCCCAATTCAATCATTTTTTCGGCTTCTTCTTTGGTTCTAACTCCACCAGAAGCTTTCACCGAAAGTGCTCCTGCATTTTCCAACATTAATTTGATAACATGCTCATTGGCTCCATTTGGTTCGCCATTGGGTGTTTCAAAGAATCCTGTGGATGATTTGACAAAAATTTGACTCAAATCAAATTCCGCTAGTTTGGATTCTGCAATTTCACGAATCATTTTTGTGATCGCAACAATTTCCTCGTCGGTCAACGCTGCCGTTTCAATAATCCATTTCACGACTTTTCCTGCTTTCAATCCCAATCTTGAACAAAATTCGATTTCATCTCGAACTTTTTCCAAATTGCCATTTTTGAATGCCACATAATCTACCACAAAGTCCAAATCATCTGCACCATCTGCAATTGCACGTTGCGCTTCCGAAATTTTCTCATCGATTGTGTTTCGTCCTTCTGGAAATGAAATCACAGTTCCCAATTTAACCTTGGACTGATTTTCATCAAGCAACATGCGTAAGGATCGCACATAATCTGGACGAACCATTACGGCATAAATATCGTTTTCCATTGCTTCTTTCGCCAACTGATGAACTGTATTAAGTGTCTCAGAATCAGAAAGACCGCTCTGTTTTGGTGTTTTTAAATACGTTGAATCTAAGTAATCGCCTAACCCCATACTCTCAATTTTTGATTGGCAAAATTAATAATTTATAATCGCATATACAGGAAAATGATCACTATACCCTCCTAAATATTTCGTTCCTGCATACGTACGAAAGGGTGAACCTTTGAATCTTCTGTCCCATTCTTGCACAGAACGATCATTGTAAATATGAGCCGATTCAAATCGCACAGGGAATTCTTCTTCCATAAAAAATCCCTTCGAAACTATGATTTGATCAAACAAAATCCATCGACCTTCGTGTTTCAAGGAACCTATATTTCGTCCAAAATTCATCATCGGATTGTACAAATCACTAAAGTTTTCAGGAATTGAATTGATAGTATGCAAAATATTGGTCGCATCCATATCTTTTGGATTCCCATTCATATCTCCTAGCAAAATAATTTTGGAATGAGGATCTTCAAACAAAATTTCGTCAATTTTTTCACGAATTTCTTGCATGACGGTGTTGCGAAAATTTCGATTTACATCCAAATCTCTTCGAGAGGGCAAATGCGCAACCAAAACATGGATGGTTTGATGCCCTAATTTGAATTGAACATACAAAACATCTCGTGTATAATCTTCTGAAATTCCATCTTGGCGATAATACAAAGTTCGCAAAGGTTCTGAATGAATAGGATGCACGTATTCTCTTCGATACAAAATCGCAGTATCTACTCCCCTTTCGTCCAAAGAATCGAAATGGATAAAATCATAGTTGTAAGGCAACAAATGTTGAGATTGAACCAAATCTCGCAAAACATTGTCATTTTCGATTTCAGCTAAGCCAATAAAAATAGGAGGCTCACCAGTTTCAGTTTTTCCTATTTCACTAATCACACTACTAATTTTCCCAACTTTAATTTGGTAGCGTTGAGGCGTCCATTTTCGACTCCCAACAGGAGTGAACTCATTTTCAAGCTTTTCAGGATCATCTACTGTATCAAAAAAATTTTCCGTGTTATAAAATGCAATCGCTCCCTTCTTCATCCTTCTATAATAGGTTTTAAATATATAAAAATCCCATAATAAAATGTCGAATGAATTTCTTTAATTACTTTTACACAGTCAAAAATTGGGCTTTCTATGGCGATTCAATATATTTTTGAAATACTTGGAACGATTGTGTTTGCTATTTCTGGATCTTTGGCTGCTGGCGAAAAATCTACAGGTCAAGATTGGTTTGGCGTAACGTTTATCGCATTTATAACTTCCATTGGAGGTGGTAGTTTGCGTGATATGCTTTTGGGAAGTTATCCTTTGGTCTGGATCAATGATGTGAATTTCATTTATGCCATATTTTTTGGAATCCTTTTGATGCGACTTTTTTACACGTATTTGGATAAATACCGAAAACAATTGATGTTGTTTGACACCATGGGAATTGCACTTTTTACCATTTTGGGAACCGAAAAAACTTTGGAATTAGGTTTTCATCCGGTTATTGCAGCCATTATGGGAATGTTTACCGCAGTGATGGGTGGAGTTTTTAGAGATATGTTAACCAATTCCATTCCAGTTATTTTTCGAAAAGAAATTTATGCAACCGCTTGTTTAGCTGGAGCGATTTTATTTTTAATTTTATACCAATTCGATGTGCATAGAACCCTAAATTTCATCCTTTCGGGTTCGTTAATTATGGCCATTCGAGTTTTGGCTGTATATTATCATTGGTCGATTCCTAAATTTCGTTAACTATGATTGAATTACCAAAAGAATCCATTTGGACAGGTCGTTTTGATGATGAAGACGGCGAATTGGGCAAAAGATGGCATCAAGTAGTGGAATTGAAAAATTTCAATTCGCTTGAAATCGATTCTGACCCCAGCATTGCTTTATTGGGATTTTGCTCCGACGAAGGAGTGAAAAGAAACAAAGGAAGAGTTGGAGCGAAAAATGCACCCGATCTTATACGTAAAGCCCTTGCTAATTTACCGTATCACCAAAATACAACAACCAAAATTCAAGACTTTGGAAATGTAAAGTTGGAAGATGGAAATTTAGAAGAATCTAGAGAAGTTCAAGTTGAATTGGTTTCAGAACTAGTTCGTCACCATAAACTTCCTATCATTTTAGGAGGCGGACATGAAACAGCTTTGGGAAATTATTTAGGATTGGCCAAACAATACTTCAATATCGGAGTCATCAACATCGATGCGCATTTTGACATACGAATCCCAGTAGAAGGCAGTACTTCGGGAACTCCGTTTTTTGAAATGGCTCAATTCTGCCAAGAAAACGATCGTCCGTTCAATTACTTTTGCATCGGGATTCAACCTTTAGGGAACACCTCAGCTTTGTTTGAACGCGCCAAAGAATTAGGAATCACAACCATTCTTGCAGACGAAGTACAACGAAATTTAGAGCAATCCTTGAAACAACTTCAAGACTATATCGAAAAATTTGATTGCATCTATTTGAGTTTGGATCTAGACGTTTTGGATGGTGCTTTTGCTCCTGGCGTGAGTGCTCCTTGCGCAAATGGCTTAACTCCTATCCAAGTAAAAACGATTATTCAAACAATCATTCAATCCAAAAAGGTCAAAGTTTTTGATGTGGTGGAATTGAATCCAGAATATGACCAAGACAATAGAACCGCGAAATTGGCGGCACATTTAATAGGAGAATTTTTAGCATGAACAGATTCAAATTTCTAACAACTGTGGTTTTCCTATTTTTTGTCCAATTTAGTTTTGGACAAATGAAGATACAATTGGACTCTATCCATTGGAATTATCAAGTTCCTGAAGAATTCGAAATCAAACTAGAAAATTATATCGTAGATTTTTTAGGAGGTAAAAATCCTTTGTTGGAAGTTTACAAACCCGAAGAATCACATGTCAATTTCCTAAAGGTTAATTACCAAGAAAGTCATAATTTAAAAAGCTTAACCTTAGATATTTACGCCTTCACATTGGTAGAAGCCTATAAAAAAGGATACAATACCGAAGCCTTTTCGGCCGAAGTTCAATTGGAACGAAAAACCATTCAAAATCAAGATTATTATCTAATCCGTTCGCAGATTCTGCATAAAGAATCCAATTATCAATACGTTTCTGACGTATATTTGGCAGAAATTTTGGAAAAGGAATTTATGGTTACCATCACCTATGACAATGATGAAGACAAACAAAAATTAGAAGATTCCTTTTTCAATTCTTATTTTTCATGATGAAATTGTATCCATTAAAATTCAAACCCATTCCCCAATATCGAATTTGGGGCGGAAACGAACTCAATGAAGTTCTTTCTGAGGATTTGCGTATGGATAAATTAGGTGAAATTTGGAGCATTTCTTGTCTAGATGGATTTGTTAGCGAAGTGGAAAATGGTCCTTTAAAAGGCCAAAACTTAAAAGATCTAATTCTCAAGTACAAAGGAGAATTAATGGGTAATAAAGTTTGGGCGAAATTCCAATCCGAATTTCCCCTTTTAATCAAATTCATTGATGCTGCTGAACCCTTATCGGTACAAGTTCACCCCAATGATGAGTTGGCAAAAAAACGCCATAATTCCTTTGGAAAAACCGAAATGTGGTACATTATAGAAGCCAAAGAGGATGCTGAATTGATCATCGGATTTCAAGATGAAATGACACCAGAATCCTATCAAAATCATCTCGAAAACGAAACTTTGGAAAAGGTCATGAACAAAGTTTCTGTCGAAAAAGGTGACGTCCTCTACTTACCTTCTGGACGTGTTCATGCCATTGGTGCGGGTGTTATTTTAGCCGAAATACAACAAGCATCTGACATCACCTATCGTATTTACGATTACAACCGTATTGACAAAGACGGAAAAAAACGTGAATTGCATACTGAACTGGCTTTGGACGCAATTGATTTCCATCCCATCGAAAAAATAAAAACAGACTATACTTTATCCAATAATCAGCTGGAAAACCTCTTGGAAACACCTTATTTTGAATCTAAAATATATTCAGGCGACCAAGAAATAGCAGTTTCCAGCAATGAAGAAATGAAAATCTTGATTTGCACAGAAGGTCAACTTAAACTTCAAACCGAATTTGGCGGAATTGAATTAAAAAAATTCGAATCAGCCCTAATTCCTGCTTCTGTCAAAGAATTTAAAATCATTTCTTCTCATGCAACAGTATTAGAAGTCAAAGTACCGTGATTTAATTATTTCTAAAATGGTCACAAACTGGTCCTATCCCTCTTTGTAGAGAAGCAGGATTCGTAAGTGCACGACCACAAACTCCACATTCGCCCGTTTCTAAGCCGTAATTTAAAATTAGTTTTTCTAATTCATTTTCATCTTTATTTATTTCTTTAAACAAAAGAAGTGTTGGAATTATATTTTTAGCATCTTCAGAAGGTAGAACTTTTCCCGTTCTATCAATCATCATTATAACTTTCTTAGTTTCTTTGTCCTTAACTTCCAAAACACTATTATCTATTTTCCCTTTTTTGGTAAAGAATGAAACAATAAGTTTTGCCTTTCCTTTGCCTAGTGATAATCTTAATGTGGGAAAATCATTTAAATTTCTTCTTTTTTCAAACTCGCTAAAAATTCTATCAGCATTCATGGCTCCAAAGGGCAAAGGTGGCAACGTCATTATAAATTTAACCACTTCCATACCTTGTTCTATGATGAGGTTATTAATTGCTTGATGCGCCTCAAAAATTTCCTTCTGACTTATGCTATTTGGATCTGTGAAAAATTTCTTGCTTAGTTTTCTTAAATAACTTTCTTCTACCCCACCACATATTGAGAAAACTTGAAAATCAGTTAACTTTGATTTTATTTCCTCATTATTATTTTTAAAACTTCTTTCCATCTGGTTTTCGATAAAATCTGGCTTATTAATTTTTTCGATTATATTATTGGCTTCATTATTAAATATGTTTTTTTGAGAAAAGTGTTTTATGGATATAACCTCTTTATCTTGTGGTAATAATCTTGCACTTAATTCAACAAGGCTTGCAAGAGTAATTGTATTACTTGGAGGAAACAGTTTTCTTGCGTCTGCATCTATTTTACTCTTTGCCTCTTTATAGTTTATGGGATTCAACTCGGAAAGAGTATCGTATTGTAATTCTTTATACGCTTTACGCATTAGATTGACAACTTTTTCCAGAGAATTACTTTTAGGGTTATTTGGGTCTATCTTCACTGAGAAACCATTAACTTCAACAGTATAAGATGTTTTTATATAAGAGACTCCGGTTTTAAGTTTATTAAATGTAAATAATCCAGCATTATGAATTTCTCTGACAATTTGATCTCCTGAATTATTTGTAAAATAAAATTTACAACTTTTTTTCGCTTCCCTCTTCACAAGTATTTTTTGCATTTCCATTAAACTCTCAAGATTTGACAGCGGATTTTCATTGTGTATTTTATCTTTCATGGTTTTCAAAGTTTGTAGTCCAAAACGAGTTTTATAATTTTAACTGTAAAATCTAAAAATATATAATTAAAGAATATAATCAGAAGATTTACTCTAATTCTTTCAGAAAAAACTTCGAAGATAACGGCACAGAATTTGCCTTTAACATATCATTGACAATCAAATAATTCATATATTTGCAACGTAATTTAACCTGATGAGAAACCCTTTGTTTTACGCGAAAATTCTTCTTTTTGGAGAATATGGAATCATAGAAGATTCCAAAGGATTGACCATTCCTTACAACACCTACAAAGGTTCGTTGAAATTTGATCAAAAAGCAGAAGGAAAAGTTTCCAATGAAAGCATCGATCGATTTGCTGAATACTTAGAAAAGAATTTTTCTGAAGACTTCGACATTTCTTTGTTAAATGAAGACATTGAGAAAGGGATGTATTTCGACTCAACCATCCCACAAGGATATGGAGTCGGGAGCTCAGGTGCTTTGGTCGCAGCGATTTACGATCGTTACGCCCTCAACAAAATTGACACCTCAGAAGGAATTACCAAAGAATCCATCGGGAAATTAAAAGAAACTTTCTCCAAAATGGAATCCTTTTTCCATGGAAAAAGTTCAGGAATTGACCCTTTGATTTGTTACTTAAACTTACCCTTGTTGATCAATTCCAAAACCGATATTTCAACCGTAGGTTTACCCGAACAAAAAGAAGGCAAAGGAGCTATATTTTTAGTCAATTCAGGTGCACCTGGAGAAACCGCTCCCATGGTTCAGATCTTTTTTGACAAATTGAAACATGAAGGATTCCGTAAAACCTTGAAAGAAGAGTTTATCAAATATAACAACGCTTGTATCGATGCATTTGTCAAAGGTGATGTCAATCCATTGTTTGCCAATTTGAAAAAATTATCGACTTGGGCTTTCTTGCATTTCAAACCGATGATTCCACAAAGATTATTAGACGCTTGGCAATACGGCATTCAAACCAATTCTTATTATTTGAAGTTATGTGGATCTGGTGGTGGCGGCTACATTCTAGGCTTTACCAAAGACTACGAAAACGCTAAATTGCATTTAAAAGATTTTGACACCGAAGTAATCTATAAATTCTAACGACATGGAACGTTTCACATTTGAAGAAGACGCATCGGGAGGTACATTTTATCTTTTTCAAGATGAAACAAAAATCGGCGAAATAACCTTCCGCAAAAGAAGAGAAGACGCTATTTCTATCAACCATACCTACGTTCAAAAAGAATTTGAAGGAAATGGTTTTGGAAAAAAATTGGTTGATAAAGTGATGGAATATGCAGATGAAAATAATTTAAGTCTTTCTGCGACTTGTTGGTTTGCCGACAAAGTCATCCAATCCTATACAAAATGACCCCTTTGAGCTTGAGAAAGCTTTTTGTCAAAACACTGGCGCTGTTTACAGTCATCAGAGGTTACAACATTGCCCTTCTCATTTTAGCTCAATACATGGCGAGTCTTTTCATTTTCAACGAAGGAAAGTCCCATTTACAAATCCTACTTGATCCCAACCTTAGTTTCATTATTCTTGCCTCAACCCTAAGTGCAGCCGCAGGATATATCATCAACAACTTTTACGATCTAGAGAAAGATGCCATCCATCGGCCATTGCAAAATTACATTGAACGCTTCATCTCCCAAAACTTCAAACTCAACACCTATTTAGCACTCAATATTTTCGCTTTAGGGATTGCACTGATGGTAAGCTGGCGCGTAGCAATATTTTTTGCCATCTATCAATTTCTCGCTTGGTTTTATTCCCATAAAATCAACAAAATCGTTTGGCTCAACAATCTTTATGCCGTTACACTAAAAATATTTCCATTTTTCGCACTATTCCTTTACTATGGCAATCTATCGCATATTATTTTTTTCCATGCAGGGTTTTTGCTTTTACTCTTATTAATCACCGACATCATCAAAGACCTTACTTCCACAACCGCAGATACCATTTACAATTACAGCACCTTACCTGTCATGTATGGCGATAAAAAAACCAAACAAATCCTGAGCGTATTGATGATTTCTTGCGGAATTTGGTCGATTTTCATGTGGACCGACTCGCATACAGGTTACATGAAATACTATTTTTTATTGAGTGCAATACTCAATTTCCTTCTCATTTTCCCGCTTTGGAACTCACATTCCAAGACCACTTACAAAATAATCCACTTGATTTTCAAACTTTTAATTGCATTTGGCATCTTCAATATGGTCTTCATTGACATAAATCCCTTAGATTTGCAAAAAATAATATAAAGTCACCCTGAGCTTGTCGAAGGGTGGGCGCGTTCTATTTTTGACTAAATCGTCAAAAATAGACCAGGCTGTCGGCACTCGCTTCTCGTAAAGTTTCAAAAAACTTAACGAGAGAGCTCAAACAAAGCCTTCATCCTTCGCGCAAACCAAGTATCAAAACAAACAACACTCATTGAAAATGAAAAAAAGACAGGAAAGGCGAGATGCTTCCCCTAACAAGCCATCGGGAAACAAAAAACCAAGTTTTAAAAAACCAGGTGCACCCTTCAAACCACGCATGAAAAAAGCACCGGTTGACGATGGAACCATCCGTTTGAACAAATACATTTCCAACGCGGGAATTTGTTCAAGACGTGAAGCCGACGAATTGATTAAATCTGGATTGGCCGAAGTAAACGGAACCGTCATTACCGAAATGGGCTACAAAGTTCAACCAGGTGATGTCGTTAAATTTGATGGAAACGTAATTTCTGCAGAGAAAAACGTTTACATCCTTTTAAACAAACCAAAAGGTTTTATCACCACCACCAAAGATGAGAAAGATCGCAAAACCGTGATGGACTTAATTGCCAACGCAACGACTGCGCGTGTTTTCCCAGTGGGCCGTTTGGATAGAGCCACAACCGGATTATTATTGTTTACTAACGACGGATATTTAGCGAAAAAATTGACCCACCCAAGTCATTCAGTTCGTAAAATTTACCATGTTGTTTTGGACAAAAAATTAACACATGCTGATTTAGACGAAATCAAAAAAGGAATTCGTTTGATTCCAGAAGGAGTAGCAGAAGTAGATAACATTTCCTTCATCGAAGGGAAACCTAAAAACGAAGTTGGAATTGAAATCCACATTGGTTGGAACCGAGTTGTTAGGAGAATCTTTGAAAAACTTGGATACAAAGTAGAAAGTTTGGATCGCGTATCGTTTGGTGGATTGACCAAGAAAAATATCAAAAGAGGCGATTGGAGAAAGCTTGACGAAAAAGAAGTCGCATTTTTGAAAATGCTTTAATTTATCAACCTTGTCAAGGTTTCAAACCCTTGACAAGGTTCTTTTTTAAAAATGAAATCCTTCCAATAAATCAATATAGCGATCTATACCTTCCTTTATTTCACTTAAGTAAATATATTCGTCGGGCGTATGTGATCGCGCCGAATCTCCAGGACCTATCTTGACTGTATCAAAAGGCATCATCGCCATATCTGACAAAGTCGGCGAACCATAAGTTTTACAACCCAAGGAAATTCCTTTTTGCACAATCGGATGCTTGATATCTATATGAGAAGAATTCAAACGCAAAGACCTTGGATTCACTTCACAATTCACCTTTTCTTGAATCAAAGAAACAATTTCCTCATTCGAGTACATTTCATTCACACGAACATCCACCACAAACTTACAAGAATCGGGGACTACATTGTGTTGTTTTCCTGCTTCGATTTGGGTAACCGTCATTTTCACAGGCCCCAACATATCGGAAACTTTTTCAAACTGATAGGTTCGAAACCATTCCAAATCTTGCATTGCTTCATAGATCGCATTGACGCCTTCATTTCGTGCGGCATGACCTGTTTTGCCTTTGGCTTCACATTCCAAAACGACCAATCCTCTTTCCGCAATGGCCATATCCATTTGAGTAGGTTCGCCCACAATTCCCAAATCAATTTTAGGCAAAAGAGGCAAAATACTTCCCACATTTTTTTGTCCAGAATTTTCCTCTTCTGCTGTGATGGCAACAAGTAAATTATACTCCAACGGTTGATCCAATAAATACGCATAAGTCGCCAACAAACTCACTGCCGAAGCGCCCGCATCATTACTTCCCAACCCAATTAGTTTATCCTCAACAAGGGTTGCCTTCAACGGATCATAGGTCCAAGTTCGTCCAAATTTCACCGTATCATGATGGGAATTCAATAAAATCGTTTTCTTGTCGGGATCGAAATCTTCTCTGATGCTCCACACATTGTTGTCTTGTCGAAATACTTTCGCTTGATGTTTTTCTAAAAAGTCAGAAATTAACTGTGCGGTTTGCTCTTCTTCACCCGAAAAGGATTGAGTTTCGATGAGTTGTTTCAACAATTCAATAGCTTGTTCTTTTATTTTTTCTTTCATCTTTCTAACTAATCCTTGTTCCTATATCCGAATTCACATGTGATGCGTGTTTAATCTGTACCGACTTCACACCAGATTTGATAACGTTAAATGCATTGTCCAATTTGGGTATCATTCCATCGGATACAATTTGGTTTGCTTTCAATTCTTGATAAGAATTCCAATCGATTTCAGAAATTAAAGAAGATTCATCTTCCACATCTTTCATCACTCCCAATTTATCAAAACAAAAAATTAATTCCACTTCAAAATGCCTCGATAAAGCAACCGCCAAAGTCGAAGAAATGGTGTCAGCATTCGTATTTAACAATTGTCCATTTTCATCGTACGTAATTGCACAAACTACTGGTGTCAATCCATTTCTCAACAACATTTCAAAAAACTCAGCATTCACAGATTCAGAATTCAAATCGCCTACAAATCCATAATCTATTGTTTTCACCGGACGTTTTATTCCTCGAATCGCATTTCCATCAGGTCCCGAAATACCAACCGCATTGACTTTGTTGACTTGCAAATTGGCAACAATCGTTTTATTGGTTACACCTGCATAAAATCCCGTTACAACTTCCAATGTTTCTAAATCAGTAATTCTTCTACCTTCGATCATTTTGGGTTCAATTCCCATTCGTTTCAATTGTTCATTGGCTCCTCTTCCACCTCCATGAACCAAAATTTTTGGTCCTTCTACTTGTGAAAAATCCTGGAGAAATTGTTTCAAAGAAAGTTCGTCATCAATAATTCCACCACCAATCTTAATGATTTTCAACATTTTATGGATTTTTTAAAATTTTTATACGTTTTTTAACGATATGCAAATTTAATTAATTTAACTTTGCACCTCAGTAAATAACTGAATGTTGATTAATGCAAAAAATAGCAAATTTTTCTCGTCTGAGAGGCCACAGCCACTCGGACTTTAGTCTATTTTACCCTTTTTTAAGGTTATTGGTTCTTCCAATTATTGCCTGTTTTCCACTCTTTTTTATTAATCAACTAAATTTCCAAAATTCATAATGCACGTTAGAACAGCCACTGCAAAGGATGTACAATTTTCACACTTACTTTGTGAATGGTATGAGGAATCAGCCAAACAACGTAAGACAGGAATTGCAAAAAGAGATCCTCTATACATCGAAAAGAAAATGAAAGAAGAGAATGCGGTCATCGCATTTGATGAAAAAGGAGAATTAGCTGGTTTTAGTTATATCGAAACTTACGAAGACGAAAAATTCGTTGTGAATTCTGGCTTAATCGTTCGTCCCAACATGCGCACATCAGGTTTAGGTAGAGAAATTAAACATGCCATCTTCCGATTATCAAGAATTAAATTTCCAAATTCCAAAATATTTAGCATCACAACAAGTTTGCCTGTGATGAAAATGAATTATAATCTAGGATACAAACCGGTTACATTTTCAGAATTGACCCAAAGTGATCAGTTTTGGAAAGGATGTCAAGGTTGTAAAAACTATGACATTTTAATGGAGAATGAGCGTAAGATGTGTTTGTGTACGGGATTGGTCTACGACAACCTTTCCGATCAATTTTCCCAACCCAAGGAAAATCGGATTCAGCTCGAATTACAATCTTTGAGAGAAGTTCAACCGATGAATAAATATTCATCTTTATTAAATTTTTTTACAAAAAAAATACAGAAAAAGGGGTAGTTTTGCATAAATATTCATTATGAGCGAAAAATTATACAGACAAGGCGTTATAAAAGAAATCATTTCAAAAAATGAAATTAATAGTCAAGAAGACCTCATCAAACTTTTAACGAAGGAAGATATCTCTATTACCCAAGCTACTTTGTCTCGTGACTTTCGCGAACTAAAAATATCCAAAATCCCTAATTCAAAAGGTGAATACATTTACCAATTAACCGAAAATGAATCCCAGGATTTTTCAAGTGCCATGGACACAATTGCATTTTCAGGTAATCTGGCCGTATTGAAAACACAACCCGGATTTGCAACTCGAATCGCATTGGAAATCGACCAAACACCCCATTCTGACATAATGGGAACCATCGCCGGAGATGATACAATCTTCATTGCTTTGAAAGAAAATCACAACCAAGAATCCATCATAGAATTTACACATAAAATTATACCCAATATCAAAGTCCAATCATGAAGAAAAAAGCAGTTCTTGCCTACAGTGGCGGTTTAGACACGTCGTATTGTTTAGTAAATTTAACCCGAGAACAAGACTTCGAAGTCCATACCGTCATAGTCAACACCGGCGGATTTAGCCCTGAAGAAATCATAGAAATTGAAAAAAGAGCGTACGAATTAGGCTCTTCACACCACGAAACCATCGACATTACCCAAAAGTATTTTTACGATTGTCTTCGTTATTTAATTTTCGGAAACGTTCTCAAAAACAACACCTATCCACTTTCTGTAAGCGCGGAACGTATGTTTCAATCGATTGCAATTGCGGAATATGCCAAACAAGTGGATGCGGAATACATCGTTCACGGATCAACCGGAGCCGGAAATGACCAAATCCGATTTGATACTGCATTTGCTGTAATCGCTCCAAAAGCGCAAATCATCACACCAATTCGTGACGAACGATTAACACGTCAAGAAGAAGTCGATTATTTGGTTTCGCAAGGAATTCAATACAGTTGGGAAAAAGCGAAATATTCGATCAACGTAGGAATTTGGGGAACTTCAGTTGGAGGAGTTGAAACCTTAACTTCTCACCAAACCTTACCGGAAGAAGCTTATCCGACTCAACTTTCCCAAACGGAACCCACCACTGTGGAAATTGGTTTCACCAAAGGAATTCCAACCAGTTTAAATGGAATCGAAATGAATCCTATTGATTTAATTCAGGAACTCAATAAAATCGGCGGAAGTTATGCAATCGGACGCGACACACACGTTGGTGATACGATTTTGGGAATCAAAGGACGCGTCGGATTTGAAGCGCCAGCAGCAACCATGATCATCAAAGCACATCATTTGTTGGAAAAACATACGTTGACGAGATGGCAATTGTTGCACAAAGATTCCTTGGCAAATTGGTATGGAACTTTGTTGCACGAAGCACAATATTTAGATCCTGTGATGCGTGACATCGAAGCTTTCTTGGAATCTTCACAAAATCACGTTACTGGAAAAGTAATTTTGACTTTACATCCGTATCGATTTGACTTAATCGGTATTGAATCACCATATGATATGATGCAATCCAAAGTCGCTACCTACGGCGAAGATATGGACGCTTGGGATGGTCGCGATGCGCGCGGATTCATCAAGATTTTCGGAAATCAATTGAAAATATATCACTCTTTCGAAAACTAATATGGAACAAAAAATAAAAGTTTGCATCGTCGGTGGCGCCGGATATACAGCGGGTGAATTGCTTCGAATTTTGATCCATCATCCAATGGTTGAAATTACTTCTATTTACAGTACGTCCAATGCTGGAAATCCTATTTCGAAAGTTCACGATGATTTGATCGGCGAAACGGATTTAGTTTTCTCAAATGAAATTGATGCCAACGCAGATGTGATTTTCTTGTGTTTAGGTCACGGAAAATCAGCCGAATTTTTAGAAAATAATTCATTCAATTCCAATACAAAAATCATTGATTTGAGCAATGATTTCCGTGTACAACCTCTGCATACATTTGATAACAGAGAATTTGTCTATGGTTTACCAGAAGTCAATCGCGAACAAATAAAATCCGCTCAAAACATTGCCAATCCGGGTTGTTTTGCCACAGCGATTCAATTGGCACTTTTGCCTTTAGCCGAAAAAGAGTTGATTCAAAATGACATTCACGTGAATGCGATTACGGGTTCAACGGGCGCAGGACAAAGCCTTTCGCCTTCTACGCACTTTAGTTGGCGAAACAACAACGTTTCGTTTTACAAAGAATTTTCGCATCAACACGAAGCAGAAATCATTCAAACCCTGAACAGCAAGCAAGGATTTTATTTCTTGCCGACAAGAGGAGATTTTACAAGAGGAATTTTGGCAGGAGTTTATGTCAAAACGAATTTGCAAGAATCAGAATTGAAAGAAATCTATCAAGCATTTTACAAAAATCATCCGTTTACGCATATTTCTGACGAACCAATCGCCTTGAAACAAGTTGTCAATACCAACAAATGTTTGCTTCACATTCAAAAACAAAAAGATGTGGTTTTGATTACGAGCATCATCGACAATTTAACCAAAGGCGCTTCGGGACAAGCCGTTCAAAATATGAATTTGATGTTTGGCTTCGAGGAAACTTTGGGATTGAATCTGAAACCAAATGCTTTTTAATTAATAATGATAAAAAGATTCTTCACTTCGCTTCGCTACTTTCAGAATGACAAGGTTGTCATTTCGAATGAGGTAACGAAATGAGAAATCTAAAAAATACAATAGAAATAATGAAACTATTCGACGTATATCCACTTAACAACATAACACCGGTGAAAGCCAAAGATTGTATTCTTTGGGATGAAAACGGAACCGAATATTTAGACTTTTATGGTGGTCACGCAGTGATTTCCATCGGGCATTCGCATCCGCATTATGTGAAAGCCATTCAAGAACAAATTCAAAAAATTGGCTTTTATTCGAACTCCGTTCAAAATCCGATTCAAGAACAATTAGCCGAAAACTTAACGCGCATTTCAGGTTACAACGACTACAAATTATTCTTGTGTAACTCAGGCGCTGAAGCCAACGAAAATGCGCTAAAACTTGCTTCGTTTCATACCGGAAAAGATCATATCATCGCTTTCAAAGGTGCTTTTCATGGAAGAACTTCCGGAGCGGTTGCTTTGACCGATAATCCAAAAATTGTTGCGCCATTCAATGCAAAGCATTCCGTTTCGTTTGTCGAATATGATTTGGAAGAAATTCAAAAAATCATCCACGAAAAGGAAGTGGCTGCGGTTATTTACGAACCCATCCAAGGCGTTGGTGGAATTATTTTACCAACCGATGAATTCGTTCAAAAACTTCGCGAAATCTGTACGGCAAACAATGTGGTTTTGATTGCTGACGAAGTTCAATCTGGATACGGAAGAACGGGAAAATTCTTTGCGCACCAACATTCCAACATCCAAGCGGACATCATCACGATAGCAAAAGGAATGGGCAATGGATTACCAATTGGTGGAATTTTAATTTCGCCTGAATTCCAAGCTTCACACGGTTTATTGGGCACGACTTTCGGAGGAAATCACTTGGCTTGCGCCGCTGCAAACGCCGTTTTAGAAGTGATTGAACAAGAAAATTTAATTCAAAAAGCAGATGAAATGGGTTATTACATTTCGCGTGCTTTGAATCGCTACCAACGTATCAAAGAAATTCGTGGACGTGGCTTAATGATCGGAATTGAATTTGAATTTCCAGTAGATGAACTACGAAAAAATTTGTTGCACAAACACCGAATTTTTGTAGGAAACGCAAAGTCAAACATCATACGATTATTGCCTCCATTGACGATGAACAAAGCATTTGCCGATAAATTCTTGCAAGCTTTAGAAGAAGAAATAGTTTCACATTCGTAAGTTAAATTTAGCAGTGATCATTCAAAACGCACCACACATAACACACAAAATGAAAAAAGTAAAATTAATCTTCCAAGACGGAGTTGAAATCGAAGGAAACTCGTTCGGAGCCTATACTTCCGCAGCTGGTGAAGTTGTATTCAACACAGCGATGGTTGGCTATCCGGAAAGCTTAACGGATCCTTCCTACAAAGGACAAATAATGGTGATGACCTTTCCGATTGTAGGAAATTACGGTGTTCCCAATGAAAAAGAAATCATCGACGAAATCGAAGCATTCGTAGAATCCAATAAAATTCAAGTTACTGGATTGGTTGTTTCCTATTACTCAGATGAATTCAGCCACTGGAACGGATTTGAAAATTTAGACCAATGGTTAAAACAACATAATATACCTGGTATTTACGGAGTTGATACGCGAATGATCACCAAAAAATTACGTGAACAAGGTTCAACTTTAGGGAAAATTCAAGCCGATGAAACCATCGAATTTTACGATCCCAACGAAGATAATTTGGTCGATCAAGTTTCCACTAAAGAAGTAAAACGCTACAACGAAGGTGCAGAAACCAAAATCGTTTTGATCGATTGCGGTGTAAAAAACAACATCATCCGTTGTTTTACCAAACGCGGCGTGGAAGTGATTCGAGTGCCTTGGGATTATGATTACTCGAAATTAGATTACGATGGATTGTTCATTTCCAACGGACCTGGTGATCCAGTAAAATGCGATGTAACCATTCAAAACATCCAAAAATCTTTGCAAGAAGACAAACCTATTTTTGGAATTTGTTTAGGAAACCAATTGGTCGGATTAGCAGCTGGAGCAGAAACGTTCAAGTTAAAATACGGTCATCGTTCGCACAATCAACCGGTCCAAATGACGGGAACAAAAAAGTGTTTCATCACTTCTCAAAACCACGGATTTGCCTTGGATGACAGTAAACTTCCAGCAGGTTGGGAAACATTTTTCACGAACTTAAACGATGGAACTTGTGAAGGAATTCGTCACAAAGAAAAACCATTTTTCACGGTTCAATTTCACCCAGAAGCAATGGGCGGTCCTGTTGACACCGAATTCTTATTTGATGAATTCATCAAGGAAGTTAAGAAATATAAAACTCAAGTAATCGCATAAGAATTTAACCGCAAAGAAAAAAAGAACTCGCAAAGAACGCTGAGAACAACTTTATCTTTAAACCAATGGAAAACGAAATTGCAACCAAAATCATCGAATCCTCCATAAATGTTCATACCATATTGGGTCCAGGATTGTTAGAAAGTGCCTACAAAGAATGTTTGTATTACGAAATGGTTCAAAATGGCTTATATGTGGCAAAAGAAAAACCAATGCTCTTGATTTTTAAAGATGTAAAATTAGACGAATTCAAATTAGGCTTACTAATGAATTTCAACACATTTCGAATTAAAGATGGTATAAAAAGAGTTGTAAATAACTTATAATTTCTCTGTGCTCTTTGCCTAATCTCAGCGACCTCAGCGGTCAAAATAATAATTAAAAAACAAATCACACAAAATGATTTCAGCAATAAAAAAAGTATTAGTTCTTGGATCGGGCGCACTGAAAATCGGTGAAGCGGGCGAATTTGATTATTCAGGTTCACAAGCGTTGAAAGCCTTAAAAGAAGAAGGAATTCAAACCGTTTTAATCAATCCAAACATTGCAACGGTTCAAACTTCCGAAAACATTGCAGACGAAGTTTATTTCTTACCGGTCACGCCCTATTTTGTGGAAAAAGTAATCCAAAAAGAAAAACCGGACGGTGTTTTGGTAGCTTTTGGAGGACAAACGGCATTGAATTGTGCGGTAGAATTAAACAAAAATAAAATCTTCGACAAATACAATGTTCGCGTTTTGGGAACACCGATTTCCGTCATCGAAGCTACCGAAGACCGTGATATTTTCATCGAAAAATTAAACCAAATCGATGTCAAAACGGCTCGTAGTGAAGCGGTCGAAACCATCGAAGATGCCTTGCGTGCTGGAAATGAAATCGGTTTCCCACTGATCGTTCGCGCTGCCTATGCATTAGGTGGTTTGGGTTCTGGCTTTGCCAACAACGAACAAGAATTACGTGAATTGGCCGAAAAAGCCTTTAATTATTCTTCTCAAATTTTGGTCGAAGAATCGCTGAAAGGCTGGAAAGAAGTCGAATACGAAGTCGTTCGTGATGCCGAGGACAACTGCATCACGGTTTGTAATATGGAGAATTTTGATCCGATTGGAATCCACACGGGTGAATCAATTGTGGTCGCACCTTCTCAAACCTTGACCAATTCCGAATACCATAAATTAAGAGAAATCGCCATCCGAACCATTCGTCATTTAGGCGTCGTGGGTGAATGCAACATTCAATATGCGCTCAATCCCAACAACGAAGAATACCGTGTGATTGAGGTAAATGCACGTTTGTCGCGCTCCTCGGCGCTTGCATCCAAAGCAACCGGTTATCCATTGGCTTTTGTTGCTGCGAAATTGGCTTTGGGTTATAATCTTTACGAACTCAAAAATAGCGTTACCCAAACGACTTCTGCGATGTTTGAACCGGCGCTTGATTATTGTGTGGTGAAATTGCCTCGTTGGGATTTGAACAAATTCTATGGCGTTCGCAGAAACATCGGTTCTGCAATGAAATCCGTGGGTGAAGTGATGGCGGTCGGTCGTTCGTTTGAAGAAGCCATCCAAAAAGGAATCCGAATGTTGGACATCGGTCACCGAGGTTTTGTGGCGAATAATTTCACGATTCCGGAAGGTGATGAATTGGATACGTGGTTGTCTGAACCGAATGATGAACGTTTGTATGCTTTGACGGAAGCATTTAAAGCGGGCTATTCAATCGAACAAATTCACGAATTGACCAAAATCGATTTGTGGTTCTTGCAACGATTGGAAAACATTTACAAAACTTCGGTTGAATTGGAAGAACTAATTCGATTCGAACAATTGGATCCAAATTTATTAGCAAAAGCAAAAAAATTAGGTTTCTCGGATCAACAAATTGGTGTTTTAATCAAAGGTTCACAAAGTGTTCATCGAAGCGAATTAACCGTTCGTGCTTTGCGTAAAAACTACGGAATTTTTCCTGTCATTAAACAAATCGATACACTTGCGGCAGAGTTTCCAGCGCAAACGAATTATTTATATTTGACTTATCACGGAACCGAAAACGACTTACAACCGGAAACCGAAAAATCCGTTTGTATTTTAGGTTCGGGCGTTTACCGAATTGGTTCTTCGGTTGAATTTGATTGGTGTGGCGTAAACGCTGCACAAACCGCTTCCAAAGAAGGTTATAAAACCATTATCATCAACTATAATCCGGAAACAGTTTCAACGGATTACGATATTTCGGATCGATTGTATTTTGAAGAATTATCTTTTGAACGCGTGATGGATATCTTGGAATTTGAAAAACCAAGTGGAACAATTTTATCGACGGGCGGACAAATTCCGAACAATTTAGCGATGAAATTATACGATGAAAACATGCCGATTCTGGGAACTTCACCACTTCGAATTGACGATGCCGAAAACCGACATAAATTCTCTGCGATTTTGGATGAATTGGGCATCGATCAACCAAGATGGAAAGAACTTTCTTCCCTTCAAGCCGTTCACGAATTTGTCAACGAAGTTGGATTCCCAGTTTTGATTCGTCCTTCGTATGTTTTGTCTGGCGCTGCGATGAACGTCGTTTCCAACAAAGAAGAATTGGATGCTTTCTTGCAATTAGCAAAAGAAGTTTCGCCAGATTATCCGATTGTCGTTTCGGAATTCGTGCAAGGCGCCAAAGAAATCGAATTGGATGCGGTGGTGAAAAATGGTGAGATTGTGGATTATGCGATTTCTGAACACGTGGAATTTGCGGGGGTTCACTCAGGCGATGCAACGATGTATTATCCGCCACAAAAAGTGTACATCGAAACGATTCGTCAGATGCGAAAAGTTGCTGAAAAAATTGCGAAACGATTTGAAATTTCGGGTCCGATGAACATTCAGTTTTTGTCCAAAAACAATGCAGTTCGCGTGATTGAATGCAACATCAGAGCTTCGCGTTCCTTCCCATTTGTATCAAAAGTTTCGGGTAATAATTTAATCGAAAAAGCAACCAAAGTTTTGTTGGGATTAGATGTTGAAAAAGGCCATTCGGAAATCGTGTATGATTTGGATTATGTGGGCGTAAAAGCCTCACAATTCTCTTTCACACGTTTGGCTGGAGCCGATCCTGTTTTATCGGTCGATATGTCTTCGACGGGCGAAGTTGGATGTATCGGAACGACTGCGGAAGAAGCTTTGTTGAAATCAATGCTTTCGGTTGGTTATAAAATTCCAGAAAAAACTGTTTTGATTTCGGGTGGACCGATTGAATCCAAAGTTGCTTTATTAAGTGCAGCAAAACAATTAATCCAAAAAGGACACAAAATCTATGCAACCGAAGGAACGCATAAATTCTTCACCGAAAACGATGTGTATTCGACTTTGGTTTATTGGCCAAGTGACGAAAAAGAACCGAATGTTTTGTCGTATTTACAGAACAAAAAAATCGATATGGTGATCAATATTCCGAAGAATTTAACCAAAGCCGAATTGGACAACGATTACAAAATTCGTCGTACAGCAGTCGATTTCAACATTCCATTGGTGACCAATGCGCGATTGGCAAGTGCGTTCATCAATGCATTTACGAATTTGACTTTGGAAGATTTGGAAATTAAATCTTGGAACGAATACCGAACTAAAAAATAATCTCATCAACCTTGTCAAGGATATTTTCACACCGATGATAAACCTTGACAAGGTTCTAAATACAAACACATAATGAAAAATTTCATTTCGTTTAAGGACGTAAAAAATTATACAGAATTACTAAATACGGCATTGGAAATCAAAGCCAATCCCTTTGGGCAACAAGAAGTAGGCAAGAACAAAACCATTGGATTGTTGTTCTTTAACCCAAGTCTACGCACACGATTAAGTAGCGTAAAAGCTACTTACAATTTAGGTGCGAATTGTTGGGTTTTGAACGCTGGAGCAGATTCTTGGACCTTGGAAATGGCCGATGGAACTGTGATGAATGGCGATACGCAAGAACACATCAAAGAAGCAATTGGCGTGATGAGTGCGTATTGCGATATTTTGGGCGTGCGAACTTTCCCGAAATTGGAAGATCGTGACGAAGATTACAACGAAGTAATGTTCAACAAAGTAAAAGAACTTTCGTCGGTTCCTGTTGTGAGCTTGGAAAGTGCAACTTTGCATCCGTTGCAATCCTTTGCCGACTTAATTACGGTAGCGGAATATTCGGGTTACAAACCGAATCAAACTTTTGATAAAAAGGTTAAAGTTGTGATGACCTGGGCACCTCATCCGAGACGTTTGCCTCAAGCCGTTCCGAATTCGTTTGCGCAATGGTTTTCCAAAATCGATTGGGTTGATTTTACAGTAGTTCAGCCGAAAGGTTATGAATTAAAC
The DNA here is from genome assembly GCF_040545805.1 of Moheibacter stercoris. Classification (NCBI taxonomy): domain Bacteria; kingdom Pseudomonadati; phylum Bacteroidota; class Flavobacteriia; order Flavobacteriales; family Weeksellaceae; genus Moheibacter; species Moheibacter stercoris. The sequence goes on along the minus strand of NZ_JBEPMO010000019.1, from coordinate 9,385 downwards.
TCAGCATTTACAGAAGGCGCAAAAATTGCATACGATCAAGAAGAAGCGTTCAAAGATGCGGATTTCATCTATGCAAAAAACTGGTCAAGTTTTGAAGATTATGGACAAATCATACCGCAAGAAAAGGATTGGCAAGTCACGATGGACAAAATGAAATTGACCAACAACGGAAAATTTATGCATTGTTTACCCGTTCGTCGAAATGTGGTGGTTTCGGATGAAGTGTTGGATTCTGAACATTCGATTGTAATTCCAGAAGCAACCAATCGAATTTATTCAGCTCAAACGGTATTTCACGAGATTTTGAAGAATTTGTAATGCATCTCAAATAATAAATCAAATGGAAGTCAAATCGGCTTCCATTTTTTATTTCACAAATTGAATACCCTAAAAAATGTATATTTGATAGTAACTTCAACCTAATACATTTTAATGTGAAACCATTTTTTGCTTTTTTCATCCTATTGGTTAGTTCGTTATTATTACATTCTTGCGGCACGTATCAATTCAATCGAACCAAAGAATTTTCTAAATTCGAACATTCATTCTCAGAAATCGATGGAGAATATTATGGCTATTCTATTCCGACTAAAAAACAAGAAAATCCCTATAATGCTACTTTGTTATTCAACCTTGGAATTGAATCTGATTTTTTCACTATCAAATACTTAGGCGACAATAAAGTAAAAATTGAATATACTGATTTAACTAATGAAGGCTATATTCAAAAAGAATTAATTTTGGAAGGAAAACTTAAAAAACGATTTTTTGAAGTCTATTTCAATAAGAAACAATTAATAATTCCTGTTTTATTCAGCACCATTCAAATTGATCGAATACGTATTGGAAAAGATGAAAATGGAAATTTAGTCTTAATGAATTTTTATGAAAGAAGTGGAAATCTTTTCATTCTTAGTGATTCAAAAACTTGGGAAACGCCTTATATTTTCATAAAATCAAACCAATATTTACAACCTCGACCTTATTTCTCAAACGGAAAATGGGGTTATAAAGATTCCCAAGAAAATATCGTAATTGAACCCAAATACGAATTCACCAAAACGTTTTACGACCAAACTGCCATTGTGAAAAATAATGGAAAATTAGGGTTAGTTAATTTCGAAGGATTAGAAGTTAGCGAACCTACCTATGATGAATTAACATTAACTTTCACCAACGAAAACGCCGCTTATTATTTAGCCAAAACCAACGATAAAATTGGCATCATAAACACTTCGGGCGAAATAACAGTTCCTGTGATTTACGATGAGTTCAGATATGGTTTTAACAATTCTTTCAGCACGGTTTTAAATGACAAATATGGTTATGCAAACATCGATGGCGTTATAATTCCAGCAATCTATGCAGAAAAATTTTATTTTAATCACGAAACAGGTTTCGCAAAAGTAGAACGAGATGGTTACTACTATTTTGTAGATAAAGAAGGTTATGAATATGAAGCAAAAACCGAAAAGAAATTTGAAGTTTTCAGCTTCATTCCAACTCCAGTTTTAGTTCCTGATTTAACTAAAAAAAGAAAAATTAAATTCGAAGAGCAATTCATCGAATAACAAAAAACGCTGTCCAATTGAATTGGACAGCGTTTTTCATTCACTAAATAATGTGTACAAAGTTTATTTCAAACTCTCAAAACTACGTTTGATAAAATCGGTTAATTCTTTACCGGTCAATAAGTTTTGAGATAATTTCGCTAAGTCCAATGCTTGATTGATCAAGACTTTTTTCTCTTCTTCTGGTTTGTTCAAAATTTCGTTTGCCAAATCAGAATTTGCATTCACCACCAAATTGTACATTTCTGGGAAATTACCCATTCCGAACATTCCGCCACCACCTGTTTGCTGCATTTCTTTCATACGACGCATAAATTCCGGTTGTGTAATCATAAACGGCGCATCGGTCAAACTCAAATCTTCCAATTGAACGGTGTAGGTTTTGGAATCGATGGTTTCCGAAATTTCCTTTTTCAAGGTTTCTTTTTGTTCGTCCGATAAACGCGCTACAATTGGCTCGTCTTTTTTGATCAAATTATTGATGTGATCCGCATCAACACGCGCAAAGGTTACTTTTTCTTTTGAATATTCTAATTTCTGAATAAAATGCGGCGCAATCGGGGAATCTAGCAACAAGACTTCGTAACCTTTTTCTTTTGCTGATTGTATGTAGGAATCTTGTTGGTTTTTATCCGTAGCGTACAATACGACAAAATTTCCGTCTTTATCCGTTTGGATTTCTTTGAATTTCTCGTTGAATTCTTCCCAAGTGAAATAGGTTTCGTCCACATTTGGGAACAACATAAATTTGTCTGCTTTCTCCGCAAATTTTTCTTCCGAAACAACTCCGTATTCCAAAACCACTTTGATATCGTTCCATTTTTTCTCGAATTCTTCACGATCTTCTTTCAACAAAGAATTCATCTTATCGGCCACTTTTCTTGTGATGTATTGCGAAATTTTCTTCACCGCACCATCGGCTTGTAAATACGAACGCGATACGTTCAACGGAATATCTGGCGAGTCAATAACTCCACGCAACAACATCAAGAAATCTGGCACAATTCCTTTTACCTCATCGGTAACGTACACTTGATTTTGGTACAATTGGATTTTGTCTTTGTCGATATTAATGTTGTTTCCTAAACGTGGGAAAAACAAAATTCCGGTTAAGTTAAACGGATAATCCACGTTCAAATGAATCCAGAAAAGCGGTTCTTCGAACTGAGTTGGATACAATTCACGGTAGAAATTTAAGTAATCCTCTTTGGTCAATTCTGTTGGATTTTTGGTCCAAGCTGGAGTTGGATTGTTGATGATGTTATCCACTTCGATTGTTTCCGGCTTTGCGTCTTCTGCCGCATCTTCAGGCAATGGAAGGGTTTCTGTTTTCGTTCCAAATTTAATTGGAATTGGCATGAATTTGTTGTATTTGTTCAACAATTCACGGATTCTAAATTCTTCCAAAAACTCTCTTGAATCCTCTGAAATATGCAAGATGATTTCCGTTCCACGTTCGGTTTTATCATGCGCTTCTAAGGTAAATTCTGGGCTTCCATCACAAGTCCATTTCGCCGCAGGCTCATCTTTGTAGGATTTCGTGATGATTTCGACTTTGTCAGCCACCATAAATGCCGAATAAAAACCTAAACCGAAATGACCGATAATTCCCGATTCTTTCGCTGAATCTTGGTATTTATTTAGGAATTCTTCAGCACCTGAAAAGGCTACTTGATTGATGTATTTTTCCACTTCTTCCGCTGTCATCCCAATTCCTTGGTCAATGATGTGAAGTGTGTTGTTTTCTTTGTTGATTTTGACTTCGATTTTCGGATTGCCGTATTCAACTTTGGCTTCACCGATGTTGGTCAAATGTTTTAATTTCAAGGTTGCGTCTGTTGCGTTTGAAATCAATTCGCGTAAAAAGATTTCGTGGTCGCTATATAAGAACTTCTTAATTAAGGGGAAAATATTTTCCACCGATACATTAATACTTCCTTTTGTCATTTTATTTCGATTTTAATTGAATTGCTTTAGACAAAATAAATACCAAGAGAAGTCACGCTGACAAAATGTCGGAATTCTTTTTTAACCAGTAAGGTCCTAAAAATTATAAAGAAAAATAAGATCTAAATATTTTTGACTTAAAAACTTAACCATCTATATTTTCTTAATGGTTCATTTGAATTATTTAGGATTGATATTTTTAAACCATTAAGGCATTAAGAATAATAAAGAAAATAAGATCAAAAATAATTTTGAATCAACAACTTAACCTCCTTAATTTCTTAAGGTTTCATTTGTTAAAAATTCTAATTTAAGTAAGTTTAGGGACTTTAATTTACGATATTTAGGTCACTTAAAAAACTTAATTTCTTAATGTTTCAATTAATTGTTCATAATAATTAAGCACTCTAAACCCTTTCCGAACATATCCTAAATCAATGCCTAAGCACTGGTTTTTGCCGAACTTTGTAGGAAGAAAAATATAAGAGACTATTATGAAAACGATTTTTCACCCAGCCAACAGTCGAGGACACGCCAACCACGGATGGTTAGATTCTCATCATACCTTTAGTTTTGCCGGATACCAAGATCCAAACCGAATGAGTTTTGGGGTTTTGCGTGTATTGAACGACGATATAGTAAAAGGTGGAATGGGCTTCGGCGCTCATCCGCATCGTGATATGGAAATTATTTCGATTCCTTTCGAAGGAGCTTTGGAACACCAAGATTCAACCGGAGTAAAAGGTGTCATTCAAAAAGGAGAAATTCAAGTGATGAGTGCTGGAACGGGTGTTCAACACAGCGAATACAACCACAACAAAGACCAAGATGTGAAATTCTTGCAGATTTGGGTTTTCCCAAGAGAAGTGGGTGTTGCACCAAGAGCCGAACAAACGAGTATTCAAGACGGAGAAAAAAGAAACGATTTCCAACAAATCGTATCGCCTAACCCAAATGAAGAAGGTGTATGGATTCACCAAGATGCTTGGTTTCATTTAGCGAAATTTGACAAAGGATTTTCCAAAGAATATTCCTTAAAAAAAGAAGGAAATGGTGTCTATGTATTTGTCCTAAATGGATCAGCGAAAATTGGCGATCAAGTTTTGGATAGTCGAGATGGTTTTGGAATTTGGGACACGAATTCGTTTACACTTGAAGCAACCGAAAACGCAGAAATTTTATTGATGGAAGTTCCGATGGAATTACCAGACTATTTGAAATAATTTTTCATTTTTTAGGGTAAAAAAAGCCTTGTCAAGAATTTGCTTTGACAAGGCTTTTACTTTTCGATTAATATTTTAGATGTTCAAATAAATATTTAATCCAAGTAATCAAACTATCATCTTCCTCATCTAATTCCATAAAGATCGGAAATCTCATACCATAATTCCCAACCGGTTTAAATTCTTCCGATTCATCATCATATTGATAATATTCAACACCTATATCTTTCATCATGGGAAATTTGGTGAAGGGATCTGCTTTATTTGCTTCTGGCTTTTGAAAATAAAGAATAGAACTTGCAGGAATTTTTACCAAATAACCGTTTTCCGAATTTTTACCATCCGATTTTATTTGATTTCTTTTATAAGTCAAATAAAAATGAGTGTTGGAAAGAACACCACCATTTATAAGCGTATATTTATTGGAAGTTCCTTCATAAGATTCCCAAAATGTATCGGTAGTAACATGGTCAAAAAATTGATCTAATTTCCCTGGATGTTCCTCATTTTCCTTTTTGAGAGCCAAAAGGTAATCTTTCATTTCTTGGAAACTATTTTCCCTGATATTTAAAAAATAAACATTCACATAATTTACTCCTGATTTTTCTAAATCGTCTTTGGTGGTATAATCTGACCGAAAACCTGTGTGAGCATAAAATTTCACTCGTGCAATTCCCAATGGTGAATCTTTATGTGTTCCTAAATCGATAACCTCTTTTATGTCTTTAGGTGAGAAAGTAAACGAATAATAAGTTGGCAATTTCCCATCTTCTTTCTTACTCAGTACATAGGAAATTTTGACTCCTAAACTTTTGTCTAAACTAATCTCATGTTTTTGAACAACAATGGGAATTTCACCCGATTCATAAAAGAAGAAATTTCCTTCTGCGATTTTCATTTTCGAATTGATTTTTTTAATCAAATCATTCGCTTTGGTTGTACCATTATAAAAGGAATTTGATTGATTGGGTTGTAAAAAATTATACTGATCAGTCGCTTCTTCATCAGCGGGTTCCCAAACATAAAATGCACCCACGGGATCTGACAATTCCCTTAATTTTATTTGTGTAACCACATCGCCCAACTGAACCTCATACGCATGGTATTCCGTGTTGGAATAGGAAATCAAAGTATTTCCATTGTACATAAAATTCATAATTGAAATAGGTTCAGATTGAGATGGTTGATAGAAGAAAAAGTTCTTATCATTCTGAAAAACCATTTTCTTCCCTTGCATTTCAGCAGGAACACTGAACATTTGTCCATCGGCCTCAATTCGACGAATTTTCCAGGTTTTATTTTCCGAAATTAATTGGGCCATTTCGGATGTTGTTGGATTTTGTGCATCAACAGGAGTTAAACATAATACACCCAAAAGGAATAGTAGTATGAATTTAACTGCATTAGTCATATAATAAGATTTAGATGCCCAAATTATTCTAATTTACAAATCAATAAAATACCTATTTTGAGGTATTTTTTAAAATCAGAAAAGCCTTGAGAGATTGAACTTTCAAGGCTTTCATTTTTTTCTAGCTATGTTCTTAATGCGCTTCCAACCAATTATCGCCTACGCCAATTTCCACTTCTAAAGGAACATTTAAATTGACAGCATTTTCCATTGTTTCTTTGATGATTGGTTTCAAGCGATCGACTTCATTTCTTGGCACATCAAAAACCAATTCATCGTGAACTTGCAACAACATTTTGGCTTGGAAATCTTGTTTCAAAATAGCTTGTAAACGAATCATCGCAATTTTGATAATATCGGCTGCGCTTCCTTGAATCGGCGCATTGACTGAATTTCGCTCGGCGTGTCCACGAACTACTGCGTTTCGGGAATTGATGTCTTTCAAATAACGACGACGACCCAAAATCGTTTCCACATACCCTTGTTCGCGTGCTACTTGAATTTGACTTTCAATGTATTGTTTCAAAACCGGATAGGTTTCATAATAGGCATCGATCAATTGTTTGGATTCCGAACGAGAAAGTCCTGTTTGTTCGCTCAAACCAAAAGCCGAAACCCCATAAATGATTCCGAAATTGACGGTTTTGGCGTGACTACGTTGTTCGCGCGTCACTTCATCCAAAGCGACATTAAACACTTTCGCTGCTGTTGCTTTGTGAATGTCTTCGCCTTTTTGGAAAGATTCCAACATCATCGGATCTTTGGATAATTCCGCAATGATTCGAAGTTCAATTTGCGAATAATCGGCTGAAACCAAGACGTGATTTTCATCTCTTGCTACAAAAGCTTTTCGGATTTCGCGACCTTGCTCCGAACGAATCGGAATGTTTTGCAAATTCGGATTCACCGACGTTAAACGACCTGTTGCCGCAACGGTTTGACTAAAGGTCGTATGCACTCTTCCTGTTTCGGGACGAACTTCCTTTGGCAAGGCATCAACATACGTCGATTTTAATTTTTGCAATTGACGGTACTCCAAAATATCATTGATCACCGGATGTTTATCACGCATTTTGGATAAAATTTCTTCTCCCGTTGCATATTGGCCTGTTGCGGTTTTTTTCGCTTTGGGATCCAATTTCAAATGGTCAAATAAAATTTCACCCAATTGTTTCGGCGAATTCAAATTGAACTCCACACCTGCATCTTCAAATATTTTCTTTTCGAATTTCAGAATATCAGCCGTGATTTTTTCAGATTGTTTCGCCAAAGCATCGGTATCCAATCGGATTCCTTCAATTTCCATTTCCGAAAGAACTTGCATCAACGGCATTTCCAAATCTTCCATCAATTTTTGCGCATTTACTGCGGGTAACTGCGGAGCGAAAAATTCTTTCAATTGCAAAGTAACATCAGCATCTTCCACCGCATATTCCTTTTGTTTTTCCAATTCGACTTGGTTGAATTGTAATTGATTTTTTCCTTTTTTTCCAATTAAAGATTCAATCGAAATGGGCTGATAATGCAAATAGGTTTCAGAAAGAACGTCCATATTATGACGCATGTCGGGATTGAGCAAATAATGCGCAATCATCGTGTCAAACGACTTTCCTTTGGGCTGAATGCCGTATTTATGTAAAACTTTGTAATCGTATTTTAAGTTGTGTCCGATTTTTAAAACCGATTCGGATTCAAAAAATGGTCTAAATTCCTCTATCAAAGCTTTTGCTTCGTCGAAATTTTCAGGGAAGGAAATGTAATATCCTTTTCCGGCTTCGAAACTAAAAGAAATCCCGACCAATTCAGCGGTTAAAGCATCCAATCCCGTCGTTTCCGTATCAAAACAAACTTCATTTTGTTTCAATAATTTGTCAAGCAATAACTTTCTTCCCATCGCTCCTTCTACCAATTGGTACAAATGATCGTAGGAATTGATATCGCGGAAAGTTGTCGGTGCTTCCACTAATTCGCCTTCGGTTTCATCTCCAAACAAAGAAGCTTGAATGGATTTTTCTGAAACGGTTTGTGGTTTTTGTTCGGTCGAAACTCCGACATTAAACGTTCGATAGAAATTATCCAACATCTGACGGAATTCGAGTTCGGTGAACAATTCTTTCACGCGTTCCACATCAGGTGCACACATTTCCAAATCTTCTTCGTCAAATTCTACGGGTGCATCGGTGAAAATGGTCGCTAACTTTTTGGACAAAAGACCTAATTCTTTGTTGGCTTCGATGTTTTCTTTGAGTTTTCCTTTGAGTTCGTGCGTATTCGCCAAAAGATTTTCCAGTGTTCCATATTCTTTCAAGAATTTCTTGGCGGTTTTCTCTCCGACTCCTGGCAATCCAGGAATGTTATCGACGCTATCGCCCATCATCCCTAGATAATCAATGACTTGCATCGGATCATCGATTTCGAATTTTTCTTTGACTTCTTCGACGCCCCAAATCTCGATTCCTTTTCCAAATGCAGGCGGACGATACATTTTGATTTTGTCTGAAACCAATTGCGCAAAATCTTTATCGGGCGTGACCATATAGGTCGTATATCCTTCTTTTTCGGCTTTTTTCGCCAAAGTCCCGATGACATCATCGGCTTCGTATCCTTCTGCAAAAAGTACCGGAATGCACATTGCACGTAAGATTTCTTGGATATAAGGAACTCCTAAACGAATGGCTTCGGGCGTTTCTTCTCGGTTGGCTTTGTAAGCGGCGAAATCAACGGTTCGAACGGTGGCTTCTCCGACATCAAAAACGACCGCCAAATGGGTGGGTTTTTCACGTTTGATTACATCTAGCAAGGAATTGGTGAATCCCATAATGGCCGATGTATTGAATCCTTTGGAATTGATGCGCGGATTCTTGATAAAGGCGTAATATCCACGGAAAATCAACGCATAAGCGTCCAATAAAAATAATCGTTTGTCTTCTGAACTCATAGGTTGTAAAGGTAGGGAATCTGGGGGATTTTTGAATTGAGATTTGAGAATTCTGATTTTGGAATTCTGATTTTGGCTTTTATAATTTATAAAGAAAAGTTGCGCAAAGGAATATTTGATTTACGAATTACGATATACGATTTTAGAGTTCTGATTTTAGATTTGGAGATTGTTGATTGATACGACTTCTCCGAAGTCGGAATGGTATTTACTATATTGTTTACAGCTATTGGACCTCTCCGAGGTCCAGATTTAGCATTTTATAATTTATAACGCAAAGTTGCGCAAAGGAATA
>NZ_JBEPMO010000018.1:0-48518 GCF_040545805.1 Moheibacter stercoris | reverse complement strand
CAAAGCAATTTACTAAAATTGCTTCAATTGGGAAAGCTTTGGCTTTCCTTTTTTTATTTATAAAAAAGGCTATCTCACTTTTGAGACAGCCTCTTCTATTTCTAGTAAATTGGTCTATTTATCTTGCAATTTGAACACTTCTTGTAACAAAGGAGTTGTTCTCAAACCAATATTATTACGAATTCCTTGCTCTTTTTGGGCAACCATTTTGAATACGCTATTGATTGCTTGTTCCGTTACATATTTATTCAAATCAGTCGTTACGGTTTGTCCTGTGAAATTGTTGTATTGAGTCATGATATTGGTCCAAATTTTATCGGCACCCACTTTACCCAAGGAATTTTTCACTTTTGGTTCAAATGAAGTGAACAATTGAGTCGATGTTCTATTTTGTAAATAGGAAGTAGCTGCAGTATCATTTCCCAATAAAATTCCTTTCGCATCGTTGAAGGTCATGGACATAATTGCATTTTTGAAAATTGGGGTAGCTTCCGAAACTGCATCTTCTGCAGCTCGGTTCAATAGTCTAATTCCTTCATCGGCCAAACTACCCAAACCAATATTTCGTAAGGTTTGATCTACTTTTTGCAATTCTTGAGGAAGAAGAATTTTGGTCAAACTATTGCCAAAAAATCCATCTTTTTTACCCAATTTTTCAACTCCTTCATTCACACCAAATTCCAAAGCTTGTTTCAGACCATCGGCTATTCTCATACTAGAAACTCCGCCAATTCCAGTTCCAGAACCAGTTTCCATGGGAATTTGTGAAGCGATTGTTTGCAATTCTGCACAGCTGTTTAGCGAAAAGAATGCAGGAAGTATGGCTAGTGTAAAGATTGTTTTTTTCATGTTTGTGTTTTGATGTTCCTAATCAACTAATGTACCGATTTAATTTTTCACGGTGATATAACCCGTTAATTTCTGTTTATCGTTTAAAGTAATAACATACCAATAGGTTCCAGAAGGAACAGGATTGCCCAGATATTTCCCGTCCCAGATTAATCCTTTGGTTGATGGTTTACGATCTGCAAATAATTTTCCATAACGATCAAAAATCTGAATTTTCGCATCAGGATATTGTTGAATTCCTCTGATGACCCATTCGTCATTGATTCCATCTCCATTGGGTGAAATAAAATTCGGAACAAAGAAATAGGTGAATTTATAAACATCGGCATAACATCCGTTCAAATCTCGTACATGTATATCGTAATCGTTTACTTCAATGTTGTAGAAAGTTGGAGAGCTTTGCCAGAACACTCCATCTAAGGAATATTCGTAAATCCCAGAAGGACTCACATTCACGGCGATGGAATTTCCGTTATTTTTTACGTCTGTAATGATAGGGCCACTTCCTTGAACTGCTTCGAATGGAATTCTAAATTCACATCCGTTTTCATCTAATACGATAACTTCGTAAATCCCTAAATTTGAAATAATTACTTGGTTTGAATTTAAGTCTTGATTTAAATCATTTCCTGTTAATCCACTCCACTGATACGAGACGAAATTATTTGGAACAGATAGAATAGCGGTATTTCCTGTACAAAAGGCAACCGTCGGTTCGTAATCGATGTCCAAAGCATTCACAATCAAGTTTAATTCAGCGATATTATAACATCCAGGCGCTTCATTTGATACTTTAACATAAATGGTTTTATTTATTGTCGTAGAGTAGGTTAGTGGTAATGGATTTTGATTATTCTCTAAATCTTCTAAGCTTTCGAAATAGGTGTAATCGACGCTTCCTCCGTTGATGATTGGTTCAGCTTCTGTTAAGTCGAAACTAGCTAAACCTGTTTCGAAATCGGCACAGCTTGATAGGCTTGTGTTGGTTGCGTTTGGCGCGGTGGTTATTGTGATTCGAATGGGAATGACGTAGGTTTTGTTTTCGGTTGCTTCATGTACACGTACGTACACCCAATCGATGGGGTTGGCGTCATTGGTGAATGGGTTGCTTAAAGGATTGGAGCCATTTTCGGCATGGTTTTGTTCACGATGGTAGGAGATTTCCAAATTCAGAGCTTCGTGCCATCCTGCGGCTCCCCACCAATGATTGGACGTATTGGCAACGCCAGGTCTTGATTTGATAACCTGGGTTTGCATGGTTTCTAAATCGATTTCGTATAAATAATCAACCGTGTTCCCGTAAAGTTTCCCGTATTCCGCTGCAAGTCCAAAAGTTCCTGCGTCAATCATTCCTAAGTTCACATGGCTTAGGTATTCATTGTTTGGGCCTAATGTTACCTTGTAAAGGAAATCAACGCCTCCAGGCATGGTCCAAGCAACATACATAAAATCTCCAATTTGAACAAAGTCGCCAGCAGCTCTACCTTCTCCGAAGTCATGCCAAAGCTGAAAATTCGTTAAATCGTTGGCATTTGCTCTGTAGACAGCACTTGTCCATCCGCCTTCATACAAATTATCCAAATGATCAAAAGAAAGCGCTAATACACTTTGTCCATTGGCGTGGATTTGGGAGATGTTTTGAAATTGACATCCGCTATTTGTGATGTTGACTTTTTGTAAATAGCTAGCATTTCGAACGACAAAAATTTCTTTGTTGCTGTTGATCGCGATATCGTAATATCCGCCACCGCCGCCAGAATTCAAACATACGTTTTGAATTTGGGGATTGTTATCATAAAGATTGGTGATCTTAATAATTCCAGAGTAAGCTTGCGTCAGGTATATTTCGGGTGATTCATTGAATTCCGACAAGACATCTAATGCGTAATTTTGTAATTCTGATAAAGGTATAGAAATCTGTCCATCAGCATTTTCATCACAAATACTTAAATCTTTGGTTGAAGTAATGGTGACTTGTGAATGGAGGATGTGAAAACTTACTAAGAAGAATAAAATGAAAAAGGTATTTTTCAATATTTTGGATTTGAGGGTGCAAATTTCGTCAATTAATCTGACTAATTATGTGAAGAAAATGCAAAAATAAAGCCAGATGATTTAATTCATCTGGCTTTGGTATTTTGTAGAATTTGAATTTCTTACAATCCGAATTCAGCTTTGATTTTGTCTACATAATCCAATTTCTCCCATGTAAAGAATTCTAAATTCTCAATGGTAAGTTCGTTAGGTTGACCTGCGTTAAAGGTTTTGTTTGCAACATAAGACTCTCTACCCATATGACCATAAGAAGCGGTTTCTTGGTAGATTGGATTTCTCAATTTCAAGTTTTGCTCAATTGCATACGGACGAAGATCAAATATTTTTTGAACTCTTTCTGCTAATTCACCATCGTTGATTGATAATTTAGAAGTTCCGTACGTATTGATGTATAAACCACATGGTTTAGCAACACCAATTGCATAAGATACTTGAACCAAAACTTCGTCAGCAACACCAGCTGCTACTAAATTCTTGGCAATATGACGTGTAGCATAAGCAGCACTTCTATCCACTTTGGATGGATCTTTCCCACTAAAAGCACCACCTCCGTGAGCACCTTTTCCACCATAAGTATCCACAATGATCTTACGACCCGTTAAACCTGTATCTCCGTGTGGACCACCGATTACAAATTTTCCAGTTGGATTGATGTGGTATTTGATTTGATCGTTGAACAAATTTTTGATTTCAGCTTTTTGCTTCGCAAATACACGTGGAATCAAAATGTCGATGATGTCTTTTCTGATTCTAGCCAACATCGCTTCTTCAGCGCCAAATTCATCATGTTGAGTTGAAACAACGATGGAATCAATTCTAATCGGTTTGTGATCATCTGAATATTCAATCGTAACTTGAGATTTCGCATCGGGACGTAAATATTTGATGGCATCATTTTCTCTGCGTAAATCAGCAAGTTCTTTCAAAATAGAATGCGCCAAATCCAACGCCAACGGCATGTAATTCTCTGTTTCATTGGTCGCATACCCAAACATCATTCCTTGGTCTCCTGCACCCTGAGCATTTGCTTTTTCTTCAAAATTTTCGGAACTCACTACACGGTCAACTCCTTGATTGATATCGGGAGATTGTTCATGAATAGCAGAAATAACCCCACAAGAATCACCATTAAACATGTATTCACTCTTCGTATAACCAATTTTGTTGATTACTCCTCTTGCAATGTTTTGAACATCTAAATAAGCTTGGGACTTAACCTCTCCCGCTAAAACTACCTGACCAGTTGTAACCAAGGTTTCACAAGCTACTTTTGAAGTAGGGTCGTACGCTAAAAAGTTATCAATTAAAGCGTCAGAAATTTGATCTGCAATCTTGTCTGGATGTCCTTCAGAAACGGATTCTGATGTAAATAAATAAGGCATAGATAGTTATTATTTATGGGGAGTCGATGATTGATAGAAGCTTCCTGCTTTAGCAATTTTTAACGAGGTTGCAATCAGACAAATCCATCCTCCCAATTTGTATGGCGCAAAATTACGCAGTTTCTATCGAATTACAAATTATTTTAAAATGTTTAAACTATTCATGCATTCTTTCATCTTTTCATAAGTACGTTGGATGTCATCATCTAAACCTATTGAAAAACGAATCAATCCGTCTGATAAGCCCATTTCTTTTTGTTCTTCCATTGGGATTTCACTTGAAGTTGAAGTTCCTGGTGCGCTAAATAAGGTTTTGTAGAATCCTAAACTAACTGCCAAGTATCCTAAGTTTTGCATTTGCATCATTTCCATTAATTCATTGGCTTTGTCCAAAGAACCAACGTCAAGGGTCATCATTCCTCCAAATCCATAATCTTCGTTGTACATTCTTTTGAAGGTTTCGTGTCCTGGATGATCTTTCAATCCTGGGTAAACTACTCTTAATCCATCCTTTTGGAATGATTCTGCCAAGAATTGAGCATTTCGGCTGTGTTGTTTCATGCGGATGTGTAAGGTGCGCATGTTTTTTAAAATGCTTGCCGCACGTAAACTGTCCATGGTTGGGCCTAAAAGCATGCAAGCTCCGTCATTGACATTGCGTAAATCATTGATGAATTCTTGGGTTCCACAAATTACACCTCCAACAGCATCACTACTTCCATTGATGAATTTGGTTAAACTATGAATTACAACATCTGCTCCCAAATTTTTAGGAGAAACCATCAAAGGAGAAAACGTATTATCCACAACCAATTTCAAATTTTGTTTTTTGGCGATTTTTGATAAGGCTTCGATGTCAGCAATTTCCAAAAGAGGATTGCTTAAAGTTTCACAGTACAATACTTTGGTGTTGGAATTAATAACAGCTTCCACCGATTCCAAATTGGTGATGTCCACAAACTTGGTATCGATTTTCAATTTTGGAAGGAAATTTTTCATGAAGGCATAAGTTCCTCCGTAAATGGTTCTACTTGAAATAATTTCATCTCCGCTCCCACATAATTGCAATAGAACAGAAGTAATAGCACCCATTCCGGATGCTGCAACATTTGCGGATTCTGTGTTTTCCATTGCTGCCAAAGCTTCGCCTAAATACAAATTGCTCGGTGTAGAATGACGCGAATACAAATAACAGCCTTCAGCATTTCCTTCAAAGGTGTCAAACATGGTTTTAGCCGATAAGAAGGTATAAGTTGAAGAGTCTGTAATTGATGGGTTTACGCCACCAAATTCTCCGAAATATTGTAAATCTTGAATTCTGTCTGCGGGTTTGTGTGTGTTCATATTTTATTTATTTAATTTTTGAGATCAAAAGCAAAATAAGTTTTGTTAAGATTAAAAATCAATTGAATTATTAATAATTAGAATAATTATGATTAAAAAATTTAGTTTATAGAATAATATTCTAAAATTATACTGAAATTTGGATTTTTACTTAAATTATTGGTGATGGATGAAATTGATAAAAACTTGGTGAATTTATTGCAGGAAAATTCAAAATTAACCCATAAGGAACTTTCCATTCGATTGAATTTGTCTACGACGGCTATTTATGAACGAATCAAGAAATTGGAGCGTTTGGGCATTATTAAGAAATATTCTGCGATTTTGGATCGAAAGAAATTAGGAAGAGAATTGATGGTTTATTCGCATATCAAATTAGAAAAGCATTCGCAGGAAAATATTGCCTTATTTGAACGTCAGATTTCTAAATTGATCGAAGTGCATGAATGCTTTCATGTGAGTGGAGATTACGATTATATTTTAAAAATGACCTTTCCCAATATGGATGTGTACCGAGATTTTATGGTGAATAAATTGACGACTATTTCGTGCATTGGAAGTAGTCATAGTATTTTCGTCATCAATGAAGTGAAAAATGAAGTCGGATTTAAATTGTAAAAAAAAGCATCAAATCTTTCAATCCGATGCTTTCTTTGAGTAAAAAATAAGGTTGGATTTTATTCGTAATCTGGCATTTCTGCATTGTAAATAAGAAGATTTCGTTCTTCTAAATCATCCAAAGAAATACTATAAACAGATTTTATGGAAATCATATCGTTGGGTGTATTGGTGAAAATAATGGATCCGTTATCAGGAGAAAATCTTGCGTCAATATCAATGGTTCCAATTGGTTTTTCTGATACTAGTGATAAATCCGTTGTATTTTGAGTACCAAAATCATACAAAAAGATGTGTGTGTCCAATTGTCTGTATTGAGCATCTTGATATCCAGAAATATCGTGAGTGTAAAGCAATTGCGTACCTGTAATGTTGAAATCTAGTGTTCCAATTGCTCCTTGTTGATTTTCTACAATCGTTTCGAGAAAGTTTCCATTGCTGTCAAGTAGGATGATTTTCGCTTCGTAACCCATCAGATTATTCGTCGTGATGGCAATTTTGGAACTATCATAACTCCAAGCAACTTTGGTAATGAATTGCCCATCGGATGTTTGATAAATTTGATGTTGGCCAGTTCCGTCATAATTGATTTTGTATAATTTGTCAAAACTTGGAAAAATAAATTGGCTTCCATCTGTTTTCCAGGCAAAATCCAATTGTTCTTGTCTGAAACCATTTAAGGGAATTTGACTAACCTGATGGAAATTGCTTCCATTTAAATGGGAAGTGACCAAATGAGTTTGTCCTCCAATCGATTGTAAAAAGGCTAATTTTTGCGCTACATTGTTTTTATGCGGTCGCCAACTCGAAGTAGTGGAATTGGTGATTGGGATGGTTTCGTCTAAATTCGTGGAATAAACAACATAATTGCCGTTTTCTAAACGAACGAATTGGTGACGATATTCCGGATCTGCTTTGATGGTAAATTGACTTGATTCACTAAACACTTCAGGATTTATTCCGTCTGAAACAATCACTTGCCAGGTGTAAGTTGTGCCAAAATCCAAATCTTCTACCTCTAAATTATTTCCTATAATTTCTTCAAACTCTACTATTTGATTGGTGGAATTATTTGTAAGTTTTACTCGATACGTAAGGCTATCCTCATCAACATCTGTACTTACCCAAATTAAGGTGAGATCTCTTGGGAGGTCTGTTGCTAAATTGGTAGGTGAAATTAGGATGGGTGTTGTTGGAGGTGTATTCAATGTTTCGTCAGTGACCATTTCAATCACAACAGTAATGGTTTGGTTGTATTGGGTTAAATTGACAGCCTCAACCTCTGTGAGATAACCGTCCAATTCAGCTTTTATAGTATAATCCCCAAGTGGAACTTCTCCTGAAATTTCAAATTCTCCATTTTCATCTGTATAAACTGTCAAGGTAGAAGGGGTTGTCGTGATTTTGACATTTTCTAAGGGTTCATTTGTAAGATCAATACGAACAGATCCTTTGATAGTTCCTTTTGCATTGCTTTCAACCAAATCTTCGCTACATCCAAATAGCAAAAAAAGAAATATAGATAGAATATGTATTGTTTTCATAATAAGTGGGGGTTATTTAATTTGTCTTTTTCCGAAATAGAATTGTAATCCAAGTCCAACTTGTAGGAAATGATCGTCACGCTTACCAGAAACCAATTGATCCCAATCATCGTCAAATCCCATATGGTAGGTTCCGAAAGCTCTTACACCAATTGCGGGTGATGCAAGGTATTCTAGTCCGCCGCCAAATTGAACCTTGAATTTCGGGTTTTTGTCTGGTCCGTTGGAATCTGTTATTAAGCCTGCGCCACCATGAAAGAATGGGGTGAAATTATTATAGGGTAGAACTAAGTATTCTAAATTTGCTTCATATATAGAATAGGTCGAACGGTAGTTTTCCTTGGAGCCTAATTCTTGGTAGCCAAATGCTAAATAGGTATTAAAATAATCAGCAAACTGGTATTTGACATTTCCTATACCGCCAGGTCTCATCGTGGAGGAAGCGAAATCTCCCTTCATTGTGTTAAAAGTCATGGCTAATCCAGCTGATAAGGTAGATCTTCTTCCTTTTTCCCATTCGCCTTTTCCAACGACTTGTTTATCAATTAGTTTAATTTCTTGTTCATATTGTTTCATAAGGCTATCGGCTACGGCCATTTCACTGGATTCAGTTTCCCATAATTTGGATTGAATTCCCTCTAAAATTAACATATACACAGCTTTATTGATGGCTTCTGTAACGGCCATATGAACAGGTTCGTTGTTTGTGATTCCCACTTCGGCTTCCATTAGCCTTTCAAAATCGACATATCGAAACATGCTGGCATTGATGGCATGAGAAAGAATGGTTTTGGATGTGTAAACCGTTTTGAGAATCTTTCCACTATTGGTGGAAACAGCTCGTAAATAAACAGTAATTCTGTCTTGACGGTATTGAGTTGAACCGCCGATACCAAAATATCTTGCACCTGCACCACCTGTCAATACATTGGTATCATAGGAAATTACACCTCCTTCTAAGATGATTCCAGCAAATAGGAGAGGTGGTAAAGGTGTAACTTGGTTATTTTGGGAATATTCTTGTCTTGTGGTACGGATGATTTGCCTTTCATTTAAAAGGTTTCCTATGTTTTCTCGTTCGATTGGGATGAACCATTTGCTATCTTCCAAAGATTTGATCAGAATGGTGGTTAAACCTTGAGGTACAGCTGTACTCCAGTTTGAGCCCATTTCTGAAGCCTTATATTGACCCGTTTGGTCTCTAAATTTATAGACACCGACTATGACTTCTTCTTTTGGTTTGGGTAAATTACGAAAATCCAATCCGGTTGCGGTTGGTTCTCCAACATTGGACTTTAGATCCACATTTGCTGGGGGAATCAAAAATATACCACAGCTTTGAAAAAGCAATAGTATAACACTAATACAAAATAAATAAATGGGGGTTTTCATGATGTAGAATTTATAGAATGATTTCCGTGGTTTCTCCAGTTTCGGAATCAATGATGGTTATAATAGACCCAGTTCGGGTATTTTCTATGGTGATGATCAATCCTCCAATTTCAATGGTCTCTTCTTCTGCACCTCCTTCACCGCCTTGGTTTAAAAGTGAGCGGGTTAACTGATTCAATATTTGTCGTTTTAAGGAATCAGAAAAGCTACCCAGTAAACTTTGGGATAACAAGTTAGTTTTATTATCATCAAATGAATTTTGCGCATTGGCAGAGGATAATAACCAGGAGTAATTCAAGTAACTGCCTCCAAATGCTGGATTGATAGGCGTGTAAGATAATTGTTGTGCATTGCTAAATTGACTTAAAATGCATAAGAGTATGGTAATTAATAGTGTTTTCATGACGGTAGCGTTTTAGTATTTAAATTCGTTCTTTAAGCTTTTACTTTGAGCCAATTGGCTGAGGGATTTTAAAGTTTGCGAAACTTGATATTTGATATATTCCTCGTCGGGTCGGCTAAAAAATTCATAGATCATTTCATTTTCAGCATAAACATTGATGACGCTTGTTTGTCCACGATAGGGTAATTCGGAAACTTGAACAATGAAATCAAATTTTTGAGGAAGTTGATTATAGGCTGTGAAAAAGCTATCATAATAGTCTTTTCCAAATTTAGTTTTGGTATCATCTACTAAAATGCCGAGCGGCATTAGGTTCATTTCCTTTTCGGTTGAAGTTGTTTCAATGGATTTTATTTCCAAAGAATCTTTTGCGATGAGTAGATTTTGATTTTCGTCTCGTATGTAAAGAAGTGCTTTTAAGTTTAATTTAGGGGAATTGTTTAAATGGATAGTCGATAATTTTTTTGTCTCGTCTGGGGTAAGAGTAAATTTTCCTGATTGTTTATTGATGGATACATTATTTTTCTCATCTGTTTTCTTCACTAGAAATAAATAATTAAACTCATTGTGAAGTAGGGATTTATTTTGAACTATTGGAATAAAGGTAATTCCATTTTCATCGGTTTCGGTTTCGATACTAGCGATAATTAAATTATCATTAGATTCTTGAGACAAGCCGAATGGGGGCAAACTGATTAGAATTAGCCAAAATAAAAAGAGTTTCATGGGTAGTTGTTTATGATGATACTTCTATAATCTCCATCTAAATTTATTTTCATGTTTTCCATTATCGAATTGCTTCCCAGAATTTCCAAATAATTATTGGTCCCTTTCATTTCTACATTAATATTAGAAGGATTATGGGAAGATTCTTGAAAATAAAATTCTTGATTGGTGCCTGCTTGGACTACATTGATACTATTTGCAGCAACATCAGCATGGTTAAAATTACCTACTTGGATGACTTGGGTAATATTTAATCCAGAATTATTTGAGATAAACTGAATTAAGTCTCTTTCAGAGATTTCCTGACCATGGGAAATTCCCACTATCAAGGAGGCGGTAAGTATAAATAAGGTTTTCATAATGAAATGAATTTAAAAAGAACTGTCCTATAAATTTACCTCCCCCATTTTAGTGGTAAATAATAGGACAGCTCTATAAGTGTACTTTTAGATAGATTGGGGGGAATCTATGCTGTTAAGTTAGATGATTAGTCTTGTTGAGTAATAATCATTGAGTTGTTGTCTCCGAACTGTAATCCAGTGTGAGAGTGTGATGTACCTGTTTGTAAAACGTCAACATAGTTGTCATTACCATAGGTTTGATCATTCGCACTATGCCATTGACCATATTGGTATTGGTATGTTAAGTTGTTATCTCCAGACTGAACATTTGTAGCAGTATGAATGTCACCATCTTGGTATTGAACAGCATAGTTGCCAGATCCTGTTTGTGTATTAAATGCCCAGTTCCAAAAACCTAATTGTACTTGATACGCAGTATTTGCATTTCCTCCCTGTGAGTTTACAGCCCAGTTGATAGAACCATCTTGATATTGGTAAGCAAAATTGTCAGTTCCATTTTGCGTTGACTCAGCCTCATTACCATTTCCGAATTGCTCTTGGATGTTGAAGTTATCGGTGCCGTCTTGATCAACTATTGCATAGTTTCCATCACCATCCTGGTAAGTAATGTTTTCATTTCCAAATCCCCATTGGTCTACATATGCCTCATTGGAGTTTCCATAACTATCAGTATCGTTAATGTTAGCAACACCCCACTGAGTAGTTTCTGCAATGTTAGAATCTCCAACTTGCATAATAGAGTTTACATTGCTCATACCATCTTGGCTTACAACAGCGCTGTTTCCATTACCCCATTGTTGGGTGTTGTCACTGTTGCTTTGAGCAAATCCTACAGATGCGATAACTAGTGCAGCTGTACTTAAAAATAATTTTTTCATGATTATAAAATTTTAGTTAGTACTGCAAAGCTATACCTATGTAAACTGATATTTATCATGGGAAATAGTGGTTTTTAAAAAAATACTCATTTTCCGTGATACAGAAAACTAGTTATAAATTTTCCAAGTTCTGAGTTAAATGCTTAACTTTACAATAACTTAAAAATTTATGTGCCAATGAAATAGACTCAAAAACCTTACTCTCTAAAACAATAGACCAATGTGAGAATTTCACAAGACGAGGCTTTTCCCGTAATAAAAATTCTACTAACTCTTAAAATAAAATATGGACAGAAATCTTTTCATCTATTTAGCAATAGAAAACCCCATGTTGTTAAAAGGTATTGAAAGCCTGATTCTTTCCCAAATAAACTCAAATGCAAAAACGATATGTATTTTATGTCCCGAAGATTTATTTCAACTTGATTGGAATCAAGATGAAAAATCAACTCAAATTTTAATTTATGATGAATCTTTTCGTAGCGAAAAAAACAATTTAATGTTGTTGAACTTGCTCAAAAGTAATCCTACATTAAAATCAGTATTATTGGTTAGGGCAATTGACTACCATCATTTAAAGCTATTGTATAATTTGGGCTTTACTGGAGTCGCCAATAAAGACATAAATCCCAAAGATTTTGTTGATTTTATGCGAGACATTATAAAAGGAAATAAGGCTCTTGCTCCAAAATTTCAAAAATTAGTTATTGGGCAATTTTGTCAAATTGACAAGAACTTCAACCAACCATTTGCAACGCAGATGTACGAGGATGATATCAATCATTTTCAAGAACTATATGGTTTGACCAAAAGAGAAAAAGAAATTCTTTGTTTGATCTGTAATGGTAAAAACACCAAAGAGATATCCGAAGAATTATTCATCAGTATGCATACAGCCGAAACCCATAGAAGAAATTTATTGGCAAAATTGGATGTGAAAAATACTGCTCAAATGGTGAAAGTTGCTGTTATGAATAAATTGGTAACTGTATAAACTAAAGAAGAATCTAAACTTTAAGGGGAGTTTAGATTTCTTTGCGTAAACGCGCAACCGGAATGTTCAACTGCTCCCGATATTTCGCAATCGTTCTTCTCGCAATCGGATACCCTTTTTCCTTCAAAATTTCAGTCAGCTTTTCATCGGTCAAAGGTTTCTTTTTATCCTCTTCACCAATCACATCTTGCAATATTCTTTTGATTTCTCTTGTCGAAACTTCTTCACCTTCTTCATTGGTTAAACTTTCTGAAAATAAATCTTTGATTAAGAAAGTTCCGTAAGGAGTGTTAACATATTTGCTATTGGCCACACGAGAAACCGTCGAAATGTCCATTCCTATTTTGTCGGCAATGTCTTTTAAAATCATTGGTTTGATTTTCGTTTCGTCTCCCGTTAAGAAGTATTCTTCTTGGAACTCCATAATAGCAGACATGGTATACATCAAGGTGTTTCGTCTTTGGGTAACAGCATCAATAAACCATTTCGCAGCATCTAGTTTCTGTTTCACAAACATGACAGCTTCTTTTTGCTCCGTTGATTTCTTTTCTGTGTTTTTGTAGGTATCCAACATTTCTGCGTAAGAATTGGACACACGCAACTCTGGAACATTTCTTCCGTTGATGGTTAATTCCAATTCGCCATCGACAATTTTGATAGTGAAATCGGGGGTGATATGCTCTACCTCTTTCGTATTTCCAGAAAAAGATTTTCCGGGTTTTGGATTTAATTTTTCGATCTCTGAAACAGCTGCCTTGAGTTGATCTTCCGTCACATCATGTTTCAACATCAATCGCTTGTAATGCTTTTTGGTAAAAGCTTCAAAGGATTTCGTAATCAGATCAAGGGCAAGTTCCGTCGTTTCATTTTGAGGTTGTTTGTTTTCCAATTGGATTTTCAAACATTCTTGCAAATCTCTCGCACCAACTCCTACAGGATCTAATTTCTGAATGTATTTCGTTAAAAGATGTTCAACCTCATTTTTATCGGTGTAAATGTTTTGGGTAAATGCCAAATCATCAACAATCGCTTGCAAATCTCGACGAATATATCCGTCATCATCCATGTTCCCGATAATGAATTCCGCTATGACAAATTCCTCTTCATCCAAACGATACATGGACAATTGCTCCTCCAAATAATCCAAAAAGCTTATTCCTTGCGCATAGGGAACAGAACGCTCTTCATCGTCATCGCTATAATTATTGGTATAGGTTTTATAATTCGGAATTTCATCATCACTCAAATATTCATCTATATTGATGTCGCTCGTATCGATGGAATTGTTGTCATCATTGTATTCGTCAGAATCCCATTCATTGGATTCTCCATATTCATCATCATGTGATTCACTTCCTTCTTCCAAAGCAGGATTTTCCTCCATTTCCTGTTTGATTCTTTGTTCAAATGCGATCGTGGGCAATTGAACCAATTTCATCAATTGGATTTGTTGAGGCGATAACTTTTGTTGAAGTTTTAAATTTAATTCCTGCTTTAACATAGTTTAAATATAGTTAGAATTCTGCGTTTTTAGGTGTTCTTGGGAATGGAATGACATCGCGAATATTTCCCATACCCGTTACAAACAATACCAATCTTTCAAGACCCAATCCAAATCCACTGTGTGGAACGGTTCCGAATCTTCTTGTGTCACGGTACCACCACATATCTTCTGCATGGATGCCGAATTGTTCAATTTTTTGATCCAAAACATCCAAACGTTCTTCACGTTGAGATCCACCTACGATTTCTCCAATTCCAGGGAATAAGATGTCCATCGCACGAACTGTTTTTCCATCTTCATTCAATCGCATATAAAATGCTTTGATTTCTGCTGGATAATCAAATAAAATTACAGGTGTTTTGAAATGTTTTTCTACCAAATAACGTTCGTGTTCCGATTGTAAATCAGTTCCCCAACCCTCAACCGGATATTGGAATTTTCCTTTTTGGTTGTGTTTGGATTTCATCAAAATATCAATCGCTTCGGTATAGGTCAATCGAATGAATTGGTTGTTCAATACATAATCCAAACGATCCATCAAACTCAATTCTGAACGTTCGTTTGCAGGTTTTTGCGTTTGTTCCTTGTCAAAACGTTCTGCTAAGAACTGCATATCATCTGGGCAATTTTTTAAGGCATAACGAATGACATATTTCAATAAATCTTCCGCTAAGTCCATATTCATATCCAAATTGTAGAACGCCATTTCGGGTTCAATCATCCAGAATTCTGCTAAGTGCCGTGTTGTATTGGAGTTTTCAGCACGGAAAGTAGGACCAAAGGTGTAAATTTTACCCAATCCCATTGCCGCAACTTCACCATTTAACTGTCCTGAAACCGTTAAATTGGTATGTTTTCCAAAGAAATCTTTGCTATAATCAACTTTTCCTTCTTCATCTTTTGGCAAATTGTCCATATCCAAAGAAGTTACAGAGAACATTTCACCTGCACCTTCAGCATCAGATCCGGTAATAATCGGTGTATTGACATACACAAATCCTTGCTCATTGAAATATTGGTGAATCGCAAACATCAAACTATTGCGAACACGCATAATAGCAGCAAACGTATTGGTTCTAAAACGCAAATGTGCTTGCTCTCTTAATTTTTCTAGGCTATGTTGTTTTGGTTGTAAAATTGTTGCTTGAATTTCGTCTGGATTGGCTTCACCCAAAATCTCAATCGTTTTGGCAATAACTTCAATTTCTTGTCCAGCTCCTTGACTTTCTACGATTTCTCCTCTAACTTTTAAGGAAGCAGCCGTACTAATTTTCTTTAATAGCTCTTCATCAAAAGATTCGAAATCCACAACAATTTGTATATTTTTAATGGTAGACCCATCGTTTAAGGCGATAAAACGGTTGCTTCTAAATGCGCGAACCCATCCTTGAACCGTTACTTCTTGTAACGCGATTGTCTTTCCTTTTTCTAATATTTCCTTAATAGTATAGTTCTTCATAATTATTCAACTAATGCTACAAAATTAAGCATAATTAACAAAGATGAAATTACTAGGGTATAATTTTTGCTGAATTCGCGCATTTTCTTTTGAACTAACTCTTAAAATTTGATTTAAATTTGCCCAATGGAACAAAAAAACAATCCGCTGCACGGAAAAAGATTGGATGAGATCATCGAAGCTTTGGTTTTGTATTATGGCGGATGGGAAGGTTTGGGTAGACAAATCAAGATCAAATGTTTCAATGAGAATCCAAGTTTGAAATCTTCGCTGAAATTTTTACGCAAAACAGATTGGGCGCGAAAGGAAGTAGAAGAATTGTACATCGAAAAAATTGCAAAAAAATGATCGAAACGGATATCCAAGAAGAAATTTTCATCGATCCCGAATTATTGGCCGAAATAGAGGAGGAGTCACAAGTGATTGTTCATTGTGAAATTTCGCCAATTCCAGAAGAGAACTTTGCACGAATTTGGCCTACAACATATTTGGTTGACAATGCAACGGGATTGAAATATCCGTTGGTTTACGCAGATGGAATCACCATGTATCCCGTTTGGACGCGAATTCCAGAAGGAGTAACCATGCGATTTTCTTTGTATTTCAAAGGGTTGCCCAAATCTTGTTTGTCCTTTGATTTAATGGAAATCATTCCTGCGCCAGGAGCTTTTCATGTTCCTAACATTCCACGCAATCAAACCGATGTTTATCAGGTTGTTTTGGACTAAAGTACTTCAATCAAACTACCGCGTTGTTCGTCTTTGCGGATGGATAAAGCCATTGGAATTCGTTCCTTAAGTTCTTCTACGTGCGAAATGATTCCAACAATTCGGTTTTCTTTTTGCAAACTGGTCAAAGTTTCAAACACAATGTTGACCGAATCACTGTCTTGGGTTCCAAATCCTTCGTCAATGAAGAAGAAATTTTTCTCCGATTTCGCTTGAGATTGAACACTTTCTGCCAAAGCCAACGCCAAACTCAAAGAGGCTTGAAAGGCTTGTCCGCCCGATAAAGTCTTGACACTGCGACTTCGACCTTCGTTCAAATAGTCAATAATTTCAAAATTATTGTTTTCGTTAAGTTGCAAACTCAATTGATTGCGCGTCATTCGGTGGAAACGCACATTGGCATTGTCGCACAATTGACGCAAATAGATAGAGGAAACATATTGCACAAAACCCGCTCCTTTGAACAAATTGAACATCGTTTTGAGGTTTTCTTCCCGTTTTTGAAGTTGCGCCAATTCTTTTAATAATCCCGCTTTGGTAGCAAATTCTTTTTCCAAACGGCTGATTTCCGCTGTTTGTTTGGCAACTTCTTCTGTGGCCGTTTTTTTAGCGATTTCAACTTCTTGAAGTTTTAGTTTTTCAGCTTCAAATTCTTCTGCGCTCAAAGATTTTCCAGCTAATTTTACTTCCAATTCTTTAATCGAATTTATAAGGGTTTCCAAACCAATTTTGAAATCTTGAATTTCTTTTCGAGTGGTTTCTACATTAAGGTTCATTGCCAAAATTTGATGAACTTGTTCCAAATCGGCATAGGCGGAAATTTTTAAATTCTCCTGAATATGATGCTGAATTGTTTGCTGTTCCGACTCAATTTCTTGAATTCTTTTTTCAGAAGTTTCTACCAAAGTTTTTTGAGAAGACAATCGAGGAACGAGAGATTGTTGAGATTTCTGAAGTTCCGTATAATTGTTTTCGATTCGTGAAATTTCTTTTGAATGAAATTCTAATTCTGATTGAATTTCTGAAAGTTCAGATGTTTCAAAATCCACTAAACGAAGTTCTTTTAATTGGGAAACCAAGGAATTGATTTCGCCCAATTTGGTAGATTCTTCTTGTTTAAATTCGTCAAGCGATTTTTTATAAGTGTCTAATTTTGTTCGATTTTCTTCGTTTTTAGTACGTAATTCTTTGATTTCCAATTGAAATTCTTGAATCAATTGAGAGGTTTTAATTTGTTGATTTTGAATTGATTCGAATTCGGTAGAATTGGCACTTAAAATATTTGTCCATTGAAATTGATCCAAATGAGCCTTTCTCAGGGTTTCGTTTAGATGCGCTTCTTCGTTCAACCGATTGATTTCTTCATGATAAACCCGAATTTTCGTTTCGGCTTGTTCTACTTTTTCACGGATTTTACGCCAATTTTCATAGGATTTTTGATGTTCCGAAATATCCTTTAAAACAGAAGCAAGATGTTCCGAAACATTTTCCGTTTCCAAAATCTGCGGATGATCCAATGAGCCGCAAAGTGGGCAAGGTTCGCCCTCTACCAATTGTTGCGAATATTCACTCAACTTTTCCTGTAAGGCCAAATGCGCTCGTTGGGATTCAAGTTCCTTGCTTTTTTCTTCCCAAAGTCCCAGCCATTCATCGGATTGTAGATAATACAAATCAAGTTGAATTCCTTCTTCATTCAATTCTTTTTCAACTGCTTGAATTCGTTCCAATCCCGATTTTTTTAATTTTTCGATTTTCTTTTGATCTTCCAGCAAAGAATTTTGACGTTGAAACCATTGGCTTATTTCCAACAAAATCTTTGGATCAATCAATGTTTTGGCGAATTTATCCGCTTCGGATTCTTTTTGTTCTATCTGTTTTTGTTTCTCTTCCAATTGTTTTTCCAGATCGGAAACGTATGTCGATCCCTTTTCAATTCGGGACTTCAGTTCTTGAATTTTTTGAGAATGCTCTTTAATTTTTCCAATCAATTGAAAATCTATTTCCTTTCGTTTCAGCAAATCGAGATTTTCAAATTCAGGTTGAAGGGCATGTAATTTTTCTTCAACAAGTTTTGTTTCCGTTTCGATTTGGGTCAAAACTTCCTTTTGTTGAGTTAATTCGAGTTTTTTCGCCTGCGATTCTTTTTCGGTAGATTCAGCTTGTTGCAAAGAATTGAAAAACAATTGATGCGTTTTTTCGTAGTGGATTAATTTTTCCTCTAAACGCAGTATTTCTTCTTTTTTGGTCGAAATTTGTGAAAATTCTGCTCGTTTTTTTTCCAATAATTCAAAATCGGATTGGAGATTTTTCAAGAATTGAAAACGTTCTGAAACTTCCTTGAATCGGATTTCTTGTTGCTCCAATTCTTTTTGAAGTTCACCTAAATTTAATTTTTGCTCCGAAATAATTTCCTCTGAAATCGTTTCGAAACCGATTAATTGACCTTGAAGTTGATTGAGTTGAGCGGTATTTTCCTTGTTTAAACGAGCGACTTTATCCTGTAAATCATACTGATGAAGATTGAAAATTTCTTTCATCATTCGGGTTCTTTCCGTGTCGCCCAATTCCAAAAATTCCTTGAATTGACCTTGTGGGATGATGATTGTACGCTTGAAATTCTCGTAACTCAGTCCTAAAATTCCTTCTACATTGGAAGATTCCAAAGGAATCCATTTGCCATTAATTTTTTCGTACAATACCGAAACGGGCGTCTTGATGTCTTCAAAATTCTTGGAATTTCGTTTGAATTCTTTGGTGGCTTTGAATTTTCTTCCTTCGTGATTTTCAAATTCAAATTCAATGTACGCTTTATCCGATTTTAAGTTCAACATATTGTAAGAACGCTTGTCGCGCGCATTCAAACGTTCGGTTTCGCCATAAAGCGCATAAGAAATGGCTTCCAAAATGGACGATTTTCCTGATCCGACCGATCCAAAAATTCCAAATAATCCTGCTTGAGTTAATTCGGTGAAATCAATAGTTTGTCTTTCTTGGTAGGAATACAATCCTTCTAAGGTTAATTTTAGTGGAATCATGCTAAATCGTTTAGAATTTCGTTGAACATATTCAAAATATCCTCGTTGGGTTCTTGGTTTCCGTGTTTCGATTTGAAATAATCACGAAACAATTCACGTCGGTCTTGGCTTAAATTGATTTCTTTCAAATCCGTTGAATTTTCGGATTGATTTTTCAGTTTTGGAATCAAATGTATGATGCCTTGATGCGTTTGGTACAAAGCTTTTCGATCTTCAGCACTTAAAAAGGTTTCCGATTCAAGCGTCAATTCGACCAAGGCATTTTGATTGTCTGCTAACCATTCCAAAGCAGCAGAAATATCTTGAAACGTTTTTCGATGCAAAGGTTTTCCTTCGGTTAGTTGGATTTTTTCAAAACTTAAATTCCGATTATCATCAATGGAAATCAAAGAAACATATTTGGTTTTTCCCGCTTCGCTAAAGCTATAGCAAAGAGGAGAAGACGAATAAATCACAGGTTTTTCTGGGGTTCCAATATTTCGAAATCCATGCAAATGTCCCAAAGCGGTATAATCGATTTGAGGTGGAATGGCATCGGAATAAATCATGTCGGCATTTCCAATTTTGATGGGTTTTTCGCCTTCTGGTTCTTCCAAAAGTTCTGTACCACGTTTGTTCATGTACAAATGCGCCATCAAAAGGTTGATTCCCTTTTCATCACAATGTTCCGTCGCGATTTCAGACCAATTTTCGGCTAAAACACGATTGAGTTCGTCCTCTTTTTCTTCGCCTAAATATTGTTTCAATCGAGTTTCGTTCGCATAAGCCGTATGCATAATTCGAACGGGAAATTTCCAATTTTCCAATTGAAGTTCAATCAAACCTTCTACGGATTTCGAAATCTTAAAATCGGGTAGGGCAAAGGGTTGAACTTTGTCGTTGGGATATCCAATCAAGATGATTCCACATTCGCGCGCCAAAGGATCGGGAGCATCAATAAAGCTTGGGGAATCATGGTTTCCGGCAATGGCAATTACAGGTCTTTTCCCATTGTTGGTCAATCTTTTCAAGGTTTTGTAGAACAATTCGATTGCTTCTGTACTCGGATTGAAATTATCAAACAAATCGCCCGCTACCAAAACCATGTCTACGTTTTGGTTGTCAGCAATTTCAATGATTTCATTCATCACCTTGACTTGTTCTTCCAATCTAGAAAAACTGTCCAGTCGCTTTCCCAAATGCCAATCGGCTGTATGTAAAATTTTCATTCTGTTCGTTTTAGTCTAGAAATGTTCCGAATGCATAATACCATTTTCCATCCATTCGTTCGAATTTCGAAAGTTCATGATGAATTTGATTTTCTCCATCTTCATCTACAAAATAGGCTTTAAATTCCACTTGATTAAAAGAAGGCGTATTCACGATTTCCAATTTTTGCCATTGGTTCGCTATTGCCCAAGATTTGTATTCTTGTTTGGGATGAAATTTTCTCGCCAAAGGTGTAGTGGTTTCCCAAAGATAATCTTCCAAAACCAAAGCAAATGCAGCATATCGAGAACGCATCAAAATTTCTGCAGTAGGAGCAGTTGATTTCCCAATGTGAAATGGTTCACAACAATCGGAATAAGATTTTCCTGAACAACAAGGACAATTCATGGTGTGATTTTTGAGAGATAGTTGCCTATCGGTTTGGAGTTCAAAAATAAGGTTTGATAACGACAATCGGTGTCAGATTTCATTTAAATTTAAGGAATTTCTTATATGAAAATTCAAACGAAAACAAATCCATTTGGGATGTATCGAATCAAACTAATCCTTACATTCGTAGCAATGATTGGACTGAATTTTTCATGTCAACAACCAACAGATTTGAAAACGAAAAAATTGAATATAGAAAAAATGAGCAGTGATACTTTTGAAAAAGCAACATTCGGTGGAGGATGTTTTTGGTGTGTTGAAGCGGTTTTTGATCAGCTTTTAGGAGTGGAATCAGTTACTTCAGGATATTCAGGAGGACATGTAGAAAACCCAACGTACAAGCAGGTTTGCGAAGGAACAACAGGACATGCAGAAGTGGTTCAAATTGAATTTGATCCAGAAATGATTTCGTTTGACGAATTGTTGGATGTTTTTTGGACTGTTCACGATCCAACACAATTGAATCGTCAAGGAAATGATGTAGGAACCCAATATCGTTCGGTAATTTTTTATGAAACGGAGCAACAAAAATTGATGGCGCAAAGATCGATTCAACAATACGAAGCTTCTGATTTATATGATGGAAGTTTTACAACTCAGGTTGAACCTTTGGAAATTTTTTATCCGGCAGAAGATTACCATCAAAACTATTACGAAAACGATGGCGGACAAAATCCCTATTGTACAGTTGTGGTGAAACCCAAAATCGACAAATTCGTTGAAAAGTTTTACAACAAATTAAAACCTGAATACAAATAATGCAAAAAGCCATCTGAAAAGATGGCTTTTTGTGGTTTTATACGTTGAATTATCCAGCAAATTCACCCATTGCCAAGAATTTGTCTTGACGTTGTTTTTTCAATTCAGCTGCCGATAATTTCGATAATTCCGTATAGGATTTCCAGATTTGGTCTTTCAAAGATTCCGCTGCTTTTCTTGGATCATAATGAGCTCCTCCAAGCGGTTCTTTGATGATTCCGTCAATAATTTTCAATCCCAACATATCGTTTGGCGTCATTTTCATTTGACTCGCCACTTGTTCTTTGTAATCCCAAGATCTCCAAAGAATAGCCGAGCAGTTCTCAGGTGAAATCACCGAATACCAAGTGTTTTCCATCATGAAAACTTTATTTCCAACACCGATTCCCAAAGCTCCACCAGAAGCTCCTTCACCAATCACAATGCTGATGACTGGTACAGTCAAATTCATCATTTCGAAGATGTTCTTTGCAATAGCTTCACCTTGTCCGCGTTCTTCTGCTTCCAATCCTGGATAAGCTCCTGGAGTGTCCATCAACGTAACAATTGGCATGTTGAATTTTTCTGCGATTTTCATCAAACGCAAAGCTTTTCTATAGCCTTCTGGATTGGGCATCCCAAAACGACGGTATTGTCTTTCTTTGGTGTTTTTCCCTTTTTGTTGACCGATGATCATAAATGGAACACCGTTGATTTTTCCCATTCCACCGACCATCGCTTTGTCATCTCCAAAATTACGATCACCATGCAATTCCAAGAAGGTATCTTCGGTCATATGGTAGATATAATCAAGGGTGTAAGGTCTTGATGGATGTCTTGACAATTGAACTTTTTGCCAAGCGGTTAAATTTGAATATATTTTCTTTTTGGATTCTTCTATTGCTACTTCAATTTGTTTGCAAGCCTGCTTTACATCCACACCATTGTCTTCTCCAACAATTTTACAACTGTCCAATTGCTCTTGAAGTTCCTTGATGGGTTGCTCAAATTCTAAATATTCCATAACTATTTTTTAGAGAGAACAAATATACTAAGTCTTACTGTAAATTTAATAGGTTTCCTTTAGGAATTGAATTTATTGGAAGTCCTGATTTAGAGCGTTATACGTCAATTCTTTGATTTAGGATGAAATTATTTCACAGTTCTAAACCATAGAAATACCTATTTCGCTGGATTCATTCTCAATCAAATTGATGACAACCTAAAATTAAATACCAAAGAAATATTTGAAATTAGCCTTCTTTATTTTGCATGTTTTTTCCCATGGCTTGCATCATTTGACGACCACCTGGAGATTGCATAAATTTCATCATTTTACCCATTTCAGAGAATTGTTTCAACAATTGATTTACTTCTTGAATGGAGGTTCCAGAACCATTGGCAATTCTCTTTTTGCGAGATGCATCGATGATTTGAGGATTTTTTCTTTCTTTCGGCGTCATCGAATGGATGATCGCTTCTACACCTTTGAAAGCGTTATCGTCGATTTCCACATCTTTCAAGGCTTTTCCAGCACCCGGAATCATTCCCATCAAATCTTTCATGTTTCCCATGCGTTTGATTTGTTGGATTTGTTTCAAGAAATCGTCAAAATCGAAGGTATTTTTCGCAATTTTCTTTTGTAAGCGTTTTGCTTCTTCTTCGTCGAACTGCTCTTGCGCACGTTCCACCAAGGAAACAACGTCTCCCATTCCCAAAATACGGTCAGCCATACGTTCAGGATAGAAAATATCCAAGGCTTCCATTTTTTCACCAGTAGAGATAAATTTGATTGGTTTATCAACAACGGTACGAATGGTCAAAGCTGCACCACCACGCGTGTCACCATCCAATTTGGTTAAAACAACCCCATTGTAATCCAAAACATCGTTGAAAGCTTTTGCCGTATTAACCGCATCTTGACCTGTCATGGAGTCAACAACGAATAAAGTTTCGTGTGGACGAACGGTTTGGTGAACTTGACGAATTTCGTTCATCATCGCTTCATCGATCGCTAAACGACCCGCGGTATCGATGATGATCACATTGTGCTTGCCTTCTTTGGCAACTTGCATTGCATTTTGAGCAATTTGAACCGGATTTTTATTTTCGGTTTCAGCATAAACAGGAACACCGATTTGTTCACCCAAAACCTTTAACTGGTCAATTGCCGCAGGACGATATACGTCACCTGCTACCAAGATCGGATTTTTTCCTTTCTTAGTTTTCAGGTAATTCGCTAATTTTCCAGAGAAAGTAGTTTTCCCTGAACCTTGAAGACCCGCAATTAAAATAATCGTTGGATTTTCAGATACATTCAAGTCAGAAAATTCTCCACCCATTAATTCCGCCAATTCGTCGTGGACGATTTTGACCATCAATTGGTTGGGATTCAAAGAGGTGATTACGTTTTGGCCCATTGCTTTTTCTTTCACTTTGTCGGTGAAATCTTTGGCAACTTTGTAGGAAACGTCGGCATCTACCAAAGCTCTACGAACTTCTTTGATGGTTTCTGCTACGTTGATTTCCGTAATTTGACCTTTCCCTTTTAGGGTATGTAACGCTTTATCTAATTTATCCTGTAAACTTTGAAACATTGCTCTCGATTATTTTGGATTGCAAAGATAGTAAATTTGAAATTCTAAGAAATTAAGTATTTGAATTTTCGACATTAATCCAAGAGTTGAACAATTTTTCGAAATGGATAGGAAATTGTGTGCAGAATTTTACCAGCAAAGGTTCTTTTTCTCACGAAATACCCCATAACATATAATTCTAGTTCTGGATGATTGTTAAGTTGTATTTTGTCGCTTAAGGTGTTGATAGGAAATGTGTAAGATTCCTGATTGGTTGGTTCTACGAAAATAAGCATTGGATTTTCAATCCAATTTGGGATGTTTATTGAAAACATACCTTCGCTATCTGCAAAAACAAAAATATCTGTGTCCATAACTTCAATATAAGCATCTGATATTGGAAAAGAATCAATATCTATTACTTGACTTTTGAAAATGTAATAGTCAGTTGTAGGTATTTCGGTCTCTGAAATATTCTTTTTTTCAACTATTTCTATTTTATTCTTTTCTTGGGAATAACATAAAACTGGAGTTGTTAAAAAACTTAGAAACGTGGAGATTTTAAAAATATAGGAAGTTGGTACTAAAGGATTTTGTGATTCTTTCTGATTAATTCTATCTAATTGTTTTAAGGTTATTTTCCCGCAAACCTCTGATTGATTCAAATTTTCTAGAATTCGCTGGTCAGTAATTTTGGTAAAATCCAACACAGATTTTTGACATACTTCACAAAAACGACCCTTTTGTTCGGGAAGCATAGTTTCCCAATTTTCATGACAAGGTTTTGGAATGGTGAAATTCATCTATCCAAAATACAAAAAAAAGATGAACTTCAATTGAAATTCATCTTTTCTAAAAAAACATATCCTAATTTTTTAAGGAGTCATAATAATATCGCCTAAGTTGTTGATTTGTCCAAATACAACACTTACAGGACTAATTTCTTTATCGGAAAAAGCTGGATTCTGCGCATCAAAAACCAATCGGTAGTTTCCTTCTGGCAATCCCATGAATTTAAAATATCCATCTAAGTTGGGCAAAGCGGTCGCAATCGTATCCGATTGATTTTGCATCGCATAAACCGTAGTCAAAGATTCAATCGGTAATACTTTTCCTTCAATCATTCCGTTTGTTAAATCGGTGAAAGTTCGGATGACAGGTTTCAAAATATAGCCACCATTTCCAGTTTCAACAATGGATTTTCCTGCATCAAAATCGATCCACATTTTATACGCCATTCCTGGTTCTAGGATATGATTAACATTGAACTTCAGTCCACTTTGTTGTGCGGAAGGTGTTTGAAGTGGATGTTCCACGCCATTGACGATGATTGTATTGTTTGGTCCTAAAATCAATCGCATTTGTTTCAAATTTCCAACGGGCAAATGATGGTTTCCCAACAATAAATCCACACCATTGTTCAATTCCAATAAATCATAAATTCCAGGATTTGCAAAAGGAAATTCCAATCCTTCTTCATTGTTTAATTTAAATTCTATACGTTGAATATCCAATAAAATCGCATCATAATCAGCAGGTCCATCGGTTAATCTCAATTCCAATTGAGCCGTGTCGGAAGAATTCCCGTTATCATCGTTGTTACAGCTAGCTAGAATTGCAGCAAATGCAATTGCTAAAATCCAAATTTTGTTTTTCATCATTCGTTAATTTAGGGTTAAATGGAAAGTTTCACCATGTAATTGATGTTTAATTCAATGGTGAAAACCAAATTTTGTTCCAATTACGAATGATTTGAAAATTAAAATTCAAATTCCACGCCAACGGGACAATGATCTGAATGTTTGGCTTCGGGTAAGATAAAAGCGCGTTTCATGTATTTTTCCAAAGGACGAGTGACCATATTGTAGTCGATTCTCCAACCTTTGTTTTCCAAACGAACACTTTGAAAACGCATACTCCACCAACTATAATGATGCGGTTCTTTGACGAAATAGCGAAACGAATCTATCAAATCACATTCTTGAAGGTAACTCGAAAGCCATTCGCGTTCCATTGGTAAGAAACCCGAAACTTTTGCATTTCTGATGGGATCCCAAATGTCAATGGCTTCGTGACAAATGTTGTAATCTCCACAAATCACCAAATTCGGATGTGAAATACGCAATTCGCGAATGTATATAAGGAAATCATGGCAGAATTTCATCTTGAAATCCAATCTGTCCATATTCGTTCCCGATGGTACATAAACACTAATCACAGAAAAATTCGGAAAGTCAGCTCGGATGACACGACCTTCAAAATCGATGTAGTCGATTCCCGTTCCAAATTCTACATGCATAGGTTTTTCTTTGCTCAAAATGGCAACACCACTGTATCCTTTTTTGGTTGCAGAATGCCAATACGAATGGTACCCCAAATCGGTCAAAACTGCCATTTCATCGGCAATCTGATCTTCATTGGCTTTGGTTTCTTGCAAACATAAAACATCGGGTTGTGCTGCTGCGATCCATTCGTTCAAACCTTTGCGCATAGCAGCGCGAATTCCATTGACATTGTAACTGATGACTTTCATCCTGCGAAAGTAAGAATTATTAGATATTAGAAATTAGAAATTAGAAATTAGAAATTAAATTGTTCTTAAACAAACTGAAACTATAATTAGAAATAATTTTATTTTTTGGATAAATTGGATTACCTAAGAAACATCATAGATAATCATCGATTTAAGAAGTATTTTCGTTGAGATGAAATCGAACCTAAAAATAGGAATTGTAGGAGCAGGAATCGCAGGATTAACAGCTGGAATCATGTTGCGAAATTTAGGTTTTCAGGTGGTGGTTTTTGAGGCGGCAGAGAAGGTGAGAGGAATTGGTGCCGGAATTGGACTGGCTTCCAATGCCATGAAAGGCTTTGAATTGTTAGGATTAGAAAATCAAGTAAAAGAAATTTCCAACCATTTGACGCAGTTTCAACTTGTTGATTCACAAGAAAAAATCATCCACAAAACAGCTACAGACCGAATCAAACAAAACTATGATACCGATAATTTTGTGGTTCATCGGGCTGAATTGCATCAACTATTGGTGAAAGAATTGGGTGAGAATTTGATTTTGACCGATAAAAAAATCATTCAATTTGAACAAAATAATGAAAATGTTAGGCTTTATTTTCAAGACGGTTCTCATTCTGATTTTGACTTTGTGATTGCGGCTGATGGCGTGAATTCTACTTTGAGACAAAGTTTGATTCCAAATTCAGAACCACGTTATGCTGGCTATTGGTGTTGGCGTTCGGTCGTTAAGTGGGAAAAAATGCAACTTCATGAAGGAACGGAAGTTTGGGGAACGAAAGGTCGATTTGGAATTTCGCCTTTGACTGAAAATCGGATTTATTGGTATGCATGCATCAATTCCAACTTAAAAGATGGAATTCCAGAATTCAGTTTAGAAGAATTAAAAAATCGGTTTGACTCTTATTTTCCAATGATTCGGGAATTGTTGGATTTGAGTAATGAAAAGGAATTGATCAGCACACCAATCGTCGACATCAAACCGATTTCGATATTTCATTTCAATCGAATCTTATTACTCGGAGATGCTGCCCATGCAACCACGCCCAATATGGGTCAAGGTGCTTGTATGGCAATAGAAGATGTGGCGGTTTTACAAGAAGAATTGAAACAACATGATTGGCAAAAGGCTTGTTCCAATTTTGAAAAACGTCGATTGGCTCGAACCCAATACATCATCGATAAGTCTGAGATGGCTGGAAAAGTGGCACAATTGGACAATCCAATTTTAGCACTTGCTAGAAACCAAATGATCCGATTGCTTCCTGACTCCATCGTTCATGGTCAAATGAAGCGTTTGTTGGAAGAAGATTTTATGAAAATTTAATTCAACTTAAGGTTGATTTTTTAATCGCATACTCACGCCAACATTGGCATAAAATCCTCCTTTTAAATTATTTTTTTCAAATTCGGGCAAAACTTCAAAATCAGCATCCAGCATATGGTATTTTCCAGGAATTGCATAGCCAGCTTTGGCATTGAACCAGAAATTTTTGAAAAAATTATACCCAATCGTTGGCGCAATGGTAGTGTTTTGAATCGCTAAATAATTCGGAGAATCATCCATATTGAAGCGATCTACGTGAAATAATCCTGCTTCTAGATTGACGCTAAGTCCATATTCAAATTTCTCGGTTGGCGTCATTAAGAAATAAAAAAAACTTGGAATGATGGTATACACACGGAAATCTTCGCCTTGGTATTGCAAAAATGCCAAGGGAATCACCAAGTTCTTTTTGGCTTCGTTGTTATAGCTAATTCCTAAACCGTAAGTTAAATTTGGATTTTTGGGAGCTGTGCGTAAACCCAACATATGGACACTCGGAAATAAATCGCGTTTCCCAAACTCCTCTTTGAAATCGGTTCGAGCATTTAATCTCGGAGCTAAAATCGCTTCCCAATTCTCTGAAATTTTATGTCGAACGATGAATCCCAAACGGATGTCGTGCAATTGTTCTGGGAAAATCTCTTCTGGTAAATCTTCCGTTCCATAAGAATTGGATTTGTAATTCAAATTGGTGAAGATTTCAGTTGTTTCGCCAATTTTAATTCCAGGAAGAAATAAATTGGCTTCGATTTGACTATAAGTCGAACTTCCGTCAAAATTTTTCATATCTCGACTAGGAAAGAAATTGTAGTTTATATACAATGGATCGTTGTTGGTTTGCGCAAAGATTCCTAGTTGAATGAAGCTGAAAGCAGTTAGAAGCGATTTTTTCCACATAAAATTTAGGTCTATGGAGACGAAACTACAAAAAAGTTTGAAATTTGCAGAAAAGAAACCTTCATTTAACGACAAGTTTAGTGTATGAACATCCATCCGAATTATCGAATTTTAGCAGCTAGTACAAG
Organism: Moheibacter stercoris; assembly: GCF_040545805.1. NCBI lineage: Bacteria > Pseudomonadati > Bacteroidota > Flavobacteriia > Flavobacteriales > Weeksellaceae > Moheibacter > Moheibacter stercoris. Next base: position 19,411 of record NZ_JBEPMO010000018.1, on the reverse strand, counting down.
TACCATTCATGGAAGCGGTTATTTAGAATATATTTTAGAAGAAGCCGTTGAATTTTTGAATGCTTCGGAAATTTTGTTCATTCCCTACGCTAGGCCATCTGGATTGAGTTATGAAGAATATACCCTTGCGCCCCAAAAAGCATTTGCGCAAAAAGGAGTGGAAGTGAGAGGAATTCATGAATTTGAGAATCCGAAAGCGGCTATTCAAAATGCACAAGCCATTTTTGTCGGAGGTGGAAATACTTTTTTGTTAGTGAAAACTTTGTACGAATTGGATTTAATGGAAACTTTGAAAACTGTCGTCGCAAACGGAACACCGTACATGGGCAGTAGTGCAGGAAGCAATTTAACGGGAATGACCATTGGAACCACCAACGATATGCCCATTGTTTATCCGCCAAGTTTTGATGCCTTAGGATTTTTGCCTTTCAATATCAATCCGCATTATTTAGATCCAGATCCGAATTCGACGCATAAAGGAGAAACAAGAGAAATGCGTATTCAAGAATTTCATCATTTCAACGATCAAGCAGTTTTGGGCTTACGAGAAGGTAGTTGGCTAGAGGTTCAAAATGGTGAAATCAACCTCAAAGGATCATTGACTGCAAGATTATTTGAGAAAGGAAAATCTCCTATTGAAATTGCGCCAGGCCAAGTCATTTTTTAGAAAAATTTCCTATATTTCATAAAAATTAAGAAATGAAATATTTATTCTCATTCATTTTCATCTTAGCATTTAGTTGTTTGCCTACAAACTTGAAAGCACAAACATGGGATGAGCCATGGCAAAAAGAAATAATAGAACAATCAGATTATTTGGTATTGGGAAAAATTACCGCCAATTCGGGAGAGGAAATGTCCTTGTATATTTTGGAAAACATTGGAGGAAACATTCGCGAAGCCAATGTGATCATTGATGGATATTTTTTATTCCGTCCAACTGGAGTTTCGGATAAGGCGCCTAATTTTAGTTTGAAAAAGGACCAATTGTATTATTTGTTTCTTAAGAAAAATGACAAAGGGAATTATAGTTTGCCAACACCGACAGCAGGTTTCGCAGCCTTAGACGAAGATCATTTTGTAGAAGCAACTTATAGACATAGTTATCACAAAGCGATTTTACCACAAGACATTTACGAATTCACCTATAAAAATATCTGGAATTACATCAAAAATAAAAAATTTGACAGACGACAAGTCAATGATTTTGTGGATTATTATTTAGCCTTGGATCCTGCAGGATTTTCAGAAAATGAAATTGAAAATTTTTACCATCAACATGCTGCGATGGAAACCGCTTATTTGGTGGATTTATCAGTAAAATTTGAAGACTTGGAAAAGTTCGTTACTTCTGAGAATTTTCATTTAAGAGTTTCGGCGATACAATTATTGGGAAATGATAAATCCAAAAATTCCAAAAACTATTTGATAGATTCACAACTAAGTGAATTGCACACAAATTTTGAGAAAGTATTAGCAATTTGGGCTCTGAAAAAGATTGGAGATGAGAAATACATCCAACAATTAAAGTTGATGTCAGAGGAATTATCTCCAGAAAGAATGGGATTTGGAGGAAAGCAATCCGACCCTCGAAGCGGTACAATTTTTCCCAGCCCCAAAGAGGCCGTGGAAAAGCTGTAGCCTAGAAATTTAATTTATAATGCTTAAATTTAGGATTCAGTTTTGACAACCAGTAAGTTGCCATCATCCAGAATTTTGTATCCAATATCGTATAAAAAACGATATTCTGCCCCGTTTTTGTAAGATTTAACTTGCGTAAAGTAGTCGTAATCAAAGCCTTCTGACGTGATTTTGTCTTGTTTGATTTTGATTTTGCCATCCACAAATTTTAGATCTGCTAAAATTTTATAATTGTTACGAAGTTTCTTATGAATGGTTTTCATAAGAGCTGAAGAATCTCGATTCAGCTTGTTGTTGTACGTGTTTCGGCAACCATCATTACAGAATTTTTTGTCTGAACGTCCAATGATCTTGTCGCCACATTCTAAGCAATTTGCCATAATATTAGGATAAGTAAGTTTGGACTACAAATCTACAAAAAAAATCAATAAAATACAAATTGAAAATGTAGAATGCCCTAATAATCAGTATGTTAATTATTTAATTACTTTATTTCGTTTCAGAAGTAAAAATCCCAATATCCCTCCAATTAGGGATGCGGCAAAAATTCCAATTTTGGCTTGGGTAACGTATTCGGAATGCGTGAATGCTAGTGAAGTGACAAACAAAGACATGGTGAAACCAATGGAAGCTAAAAGTGATAAACCCAATAGGTTTTGATGTGTCATTCCAGCTGGAAATGGAGCGATTTTAAGTTTCGCAGCTATCCATGTAAAGCCAAATACACCCACAACTTTTCCCACCAATAAACCTAAGGCTACACCAAGCGCAACATGGGTGTTGAAAATTTGGTCCATTTCGATGTCCAAAAAGGAAACTCCTGCATTGGCCAAAGCAAAAATGGGCAATACAAAAAAGGTCACGAACGGATGCATGGCATGTTCCAATTGTTGCAAACTCGGGATGGCTTTCTGGGTATCGGATTTGATATGATCTAGAATATGCAATTGATCGTTGGTCAAAGTTGGGATTTGATCATTGGGATCAATTCCTTGAAATTTCTTCAAATGATTTTGAATTTTTTGCACATAGGTATTTTCTTTCAAACGTACATCAGCTGGAATGGTAAATGCAGCCAAAACCGCCGCAATCGTTGCATGAACTCCTGATAAAAGGAAACAAGTCCAAACTCCTAAAATTCCGAATATCGCATAAAATAGATTCGAACGAACGCCCAATTTATTTCCTGCATACATAATGGCTAAAAATGAAAAACCTAATCCTAAACTGGTCATGGAAATTTCAGAGGTATAGAAAAAAGCAATGACCAAAACGGCTCCTAAATCATCGACAATAGCCAAAGCCGTTAAAAAAACTTTCAAGGAAAGAGGAATTCGATCTCCTAATAAATACAAAACGCCCAAGGCAAAAGCAATATCGGTTGCCATCGGAATTCCCCAACCAGCACTTACTTCTCCGACTGGATTCAAAGAAATATAAATCAATGCGGGAACAATCATTCCCCCAAGAGCAGCTATAATGGGCAAAAGAGCTTTTCGAGGATTTGCCAATTCACCTGCAATAATTTCTCGTTTTAATTCCAATCCCACGACGAAAAAGAATATCGCCATTAATCCATCATTGATCCAATGGTGCAGATTGAAATTGAAATAGGTTTCGCCATCCCATAAAAATCCCAGTTTGTGTTCAAAAAAATGGTGATAGCTTTCTGCCCATGGTGAATTTGCCAAAAATAAGGCCAATACTACACTGATTCCCAAGACCAAGCCACCCGATTTTTCTTGTTGGATGAACTTTTGAAAAGGAGTTGTGATTTTATCGATCGGATATTTTTTTGTGGTAGACATTGTTTTTCGCTTTGAAATTAAAACGAACAAAACTACAAAAAACGAAATGGATAAGCCCTAATTTGACTGTTAATCAATTTTTATTTTTCCACGAAAGCCACGAGATCCATAATAGGAATCGGCTCCGTTATGGTAAATAAAAGTTCGTCCAAATCGATGGTCACCAAACAAAGCTCCCCCTAATTTTCTGAGTTCTTTTGGCGTTTCGATCCATGAGGAGGTTTTTTCATCAAAAGGACCGAATCTCTGCCATTCCAAATAATCGTTTTCGGTCAATAGTTCCACGCCGATATTGGCAGCCTCTGCCTCAACTGTTGAGCTGGGTTTGTGTTGTTTTCTTTTCTCCCATGCATCTTGATCATAGCACAAACTTCTTCTGTCTTTGGGAGATTCTTTGGAACAGTCGACAAAGTATAGGTTTTTGCCCAATGCGATGATATCGGGTTCGCCTCCAGTCATTTCCATTTTGGTTACAACTTGGAGAAGTTTTGGATTGGAATTTAAGGATTTTTCAATTTTGGACCATTCAATTTTTGGATGACGATTGGGATGGTCTTGGAATCGTTTTTCTAGAATTGAAAGGATTTCCTTGGGTTGAAGTTGATTCATTTCTGAGCTCATGGTTGAATTTTTTATTGAATTTTCAGATTTCTCAACCCTAAAATTATAAAATTTATTTCCAAAATTCCCACCAAGATTTATCGGTCTGAACGGTTTTATCGATTAAGGTAATTGGGCGTAAAGCTTGGATCAATTCCATCATTTGTGTGTTTTCCGTTGAACTGATTTGCACTTTTTGCATTCGAACGAAAGCATTGTAGGCGTTCATTGGGATTCGTTCTTGCAGCAATGCTTCCAAAGTTGGATTTAAAGCAATCGCTTGTTTCAAATAATAGAAATTCCTATGAAAAATGTTTTCGCCTGCTTCGTAATTATTGGGATGATGGAAGATTTGGAGTTTTTGTTCTTGTGCGAACCGAATCATCCGATTGAACAATTCCAATAGTTCTTCTTGGGAATAATCGGTTTTTAGCTTTTCGTGGTTCAGCAGAATGGAAAAGTCGAATTTATCGAATTCTTTTTTGGGCGATTCGGAAGTTGTGGTTTTGGTATTTTCTGGTTTTCGGATGAGTTGAAAACGATGCACAATCCCATTGGGATCGATATCCCAAAAGGATTCCCCGAAAACTTCTTCAAATTGCGCCCAAATCAGTTCTGCGGTGTCTATTTCTTCTTCTTCTTCGATGGGAAGTAAATTTCCTTCGTCGATGCTTCGTTCTCCTTCAAATTCTAGGATCGTTCGTTTGGATTTCGCATTTTCGGTATAATTCAAATAGGAAATCATACTAATTTCCGAATGGGCGAAGGTCAAAATCTGAAAATCGGGATGTTTGTAAGATTCACTCACCGATAAATCTTCGTGACAAAAGACCAAGGTCCCCAATTCACCAAAATACACATCGATCAATTCCTCTTCCAAATAGGATTGAGAAGCGGTTTCAAAATCAATTTCCTCTTCCAGAACTAGTTCAAATCCCAGAATGTCGGATAGTTTTTCTACTTCATTTTGAAGGTTTTCATTGATGGCTAGGGCAGAAATGTTGAGGCTCATGTTTTATGTATATTCAGAACTGCAAATTTACTAATAATGCTTTCAGAAATTGTATGAATTGGATTCTATCAAAATTCCTGAAAATAAATATTGGTATTTCTTTGTGGAATCACCAATAAAGAATTGCGTGTTGATAGAATCATATTCTAAATAAAAACCTTCTGAATTGATTTCATCCAGAATTTGGTCATTCATAAAGACATTGTTTTTATCTGTTGCAAATTTATCAAAAGCATCTTCGCCTGTTAAAGAAGAAGTTACATTAGGTTTGTTTTCGAATTGATGTATTTGGAAAGATTTAGCATCTACATTTTTCATTACCACACCTTTGAAATAAATACTGTCTTTGTTGGAAATATACTGTTCTCCTAAATACACAAAATCATCGACATTAAATTTTCCAATGATATAGTCTTCAAAATAACAATAACATCCGTACTTTCTTGAATTGGCACAAATAGAAGTACCAATAGGATGAAAAAAATAGTATTTGTCTTTGGCATATTCGGTTCCACTTAGAATCCAAAAATCCTTCGCAGTTGCGTCAATGGGTTTATTTTTGATATTTCTAGATCCTAAATAAATATGATCATTGTAGCGAAAATAGTTACGATAGCCTTCTCCTTCCTTTAATTGAAACCAATTCGGATTTTTATCCCACTCTTCCTGTTCTTCGATTTCCACAATAGGAATAATAGAATGGAATTGGTCAACATTAAATTTTTCCTTTTGACAACTTAGTAAAGTAAGGAAACCTATGAATAAAAGAATATGAATACGCATAATTGGTTGAGATTTAAGATTTAAATTTAGGCTCCCCATATTCAGTACAGTTCAAAAATACTAATTTGGACATAATTTTAGGTTAAATTTACTTTGAATCCCAATCCAGAAAGGCTTCCGTCGCTTGAAAATAAAAAATTCTTCCTATTTTAGGCAGCAAATTGAATTTAATACCGCATAAGATGATGAATTTCTCTACATCCAAAAGGTTTTTGGTCGCTTTTGTTTTTTTAGTCTCTCTTTCTCTTTTGGCGCAAAATGCCTTGCCCAAAGATTTCGATCAATGGTTGGAAAATAGCCGCAACGACTGGAAAATTCCGGGAATGGCGGTTGGTGTTGTGCAAGATGGAAAAGTCATTTATGCCCAAGGTTTTGGTGAAAAACAATTGGGGAAAGGCGATAAAGTGGATGAAAACACGGTGTTCAGCATCGCTTCGGTGAGTAAAAATATGACGGCAGCGGCTTTGGGGATTTTGGTGGACGAAGGCAAAATTTCTTGGGACGATAAAATCACGAAGCATATACCTTGGTTTCAGTTCAGAGATCCTTGGGCAACGAAAGAATTGACGATTCGTGATGCCTTGATTCATCGTGTTGGATTGGGCAGAATCTTGGGCAATCGTTTGCAATTTATGACCAAAAGTTCGCGCGATGAAGTTTTGAAACAAGTTCGTTATATGGATTTTGAGGAACCTTTTCGTTCGGGATATGTGTACAGTAATGTGATGTATTCTTTGGCGGGACAAGTAATTGAATATACCGAAGGCCGAACTTGGGACCAGTTTTTACAAGAACGTTTGTTTCAACCGCTTGGGATGAATCGCACCACAACGACGATTGCCGAATTGGAAAAACAATCCAATGTCGCTTTTCCGCATCAGGAAATCGATGGAAAAATCGTTCCGATTCCGAGAAGAAATTGGGACAATGCGGGTCCGGCGGGTGGCGTGAATTCTTCGATTTCGGATTTGAACAAATGGATGTTGATGCAATTGGGAACTTCGGGAAGCGTTCAAGACAAAGTCATCATCAGCGAAAAAACAATGAACGAAATTCATCGACCTCAAATTTCGACTGCTTCGTCCAATCCTTTGGCAAGTCAATCGAGTTATGGTTTGGGCTGGCAGATTTTCGATTACAAAGGAAAACGAATTTGGACGCATAGCGGTGCGACAGATGGATTCAATACGTTTATGTTTTTGGTTCCCGAATTGAATTTGGGAATTGTGATGGCAGGAAATGCCTTCAATAGTTTGGGAACGGCAGTTGCCTATCAGGTAATCGATCATCAATTGAATTCAACCGATAAAGATTGGAGCGAAACCATTTTGACGAATTATCAAAATCAATACCAACGTGCGCAAGAAGCAAGAGACGCAATTCACAATGCGCGTGTGAAAAATACCCAACCGAGTTTGAATTTGAACGAATATGTTGGGATATACGAATCTTTGGCGTATGGAAAAGTAGAAGTGAAGCTGGTTGGAAAGGATTTGGTGATGCGCTTTTGGAATGACGAAGATTTGGAAGCGAAATTGGAACATTGGCATTTTGATACTTTCCGTGCGGTTTGGAAAAATCGAGCACAACGTGAAGAATTTATGCAGTTTCACCTGAACAAAATGGGCAAAGTTGATGCTTTGGATTTTGAATTTGTGCTTCGTCCGATGTTGTTACAAGTTGGAGCTTATCCGTCTAATTATACGCATACCGAAAAATTTGAAAAGAAATAATTCTAAAGATTTTCTTCGACGAATTTTTGGCAATAGGATTTGATTAACTCTCTGACCAAACGAAATTCGTGGGCAATTTCCTGTTCCGTTCCTTTTGCTTTGGCGGGATCGGGGAAATTGTAATGAAAAGTTTTGGCTTGGCTAGGGATATAGGGGCAACGTTCTTTGGCGTTGTCACAAACCGTTAGGACAAAATCAAAGGAAATGGATTGATAATCGTCTAGATTATTGGAGGTATGATGACTGATGTCGATTCCGTCTTCCAGCATTGTTTGAATGGCGCGCGGATTCACTCCGTGAGTTTCCACACCTGCGCTGAAAACTTCCGCTTTGTCGCGAGCAAAATATAGAAGATAGCCCTCCGCGATTTGACTTCTACAACTATTTCCGGTGCAAAGCACTAAGATTTTTTTGTTCATTTAATTGGCTTAACAACATCCAGAACTAGGCGAACAACAAGCGGATGCTGTTCCTAAATCTTTCATTTCTACTTTGACTTTTTCGGTAGGCACTCCGCAAGCATCTTCGGCCAAACAAGCGGTCATTTTGTTTTTCAAGATGAAATGTTGTCCGTTGAATTCCAAATCATATTTCCCGATGGTTTCCGATTGGTATTCGACTTCAATTTCCTGGTCTTCGATTCCCAATTTTTCTTCCGAAAGTTTGATGATGTTCAATAATTTGGTAGGTTTCAATCGATGTTCGAAATCATTGGCATTCCACAACTGGAAATTCACTACATTTTCTTTGCGAATCACTCCGCCACAGTCGATGAAATTTTTGGTGATTTGTCCGACTTCGGTTACGTGAAAGTGTTCCGGAACGAAAGTTCCATTTTCCAATTGGAAGGTTAGGTTATCCAAATTGGGTAAGATATTTTTTAATTCTGATAATTTCATTGGATGGTATATTTAGTTATTTGACTTCTGTTTCACAACATTTTTGATTCTGAACGACGGAAATAATTTGACCGAAATAATTCTTCAAAAGTTCAAAGGTTTCGAGATTGATGCAGTAGCAAAGTGAATTTCCTTCGATGCTCCCTTGAATGAGTCCTACTGATTTTAATTCTTTCAAATGCTGGGAAATGGTGGCTTGTGCCAAAGGAAGTTCGTTGACTAAATCGCCACAGATGCATTGATTCACTTTCAATAGGTGTTCAATGATGGCAATTCGAGCTGGATGTCCCAAAGCTTTGGCAATGGCAGCCATTTGATTTTGTTTTTCGGTAAAATGATCGGTTTTGGTAATTCCCATTGTATATTTATATATCGCAATATTACGATAATAGTTTTAAATGATATTAAAAATTTGAAAAATAATTATTCTTAAGAATTGAATGAGATTGGTTTAGTTGAGGAATTTACTGGGTGGTAGAAAGGTTTTTAGTCTTTTACAGTAATTGGAATTTCCGTGAGTTTGCGCATAGGTTTCCATTGGTATTCATATTTTGTTAAGAAGTTGATGCGACGGTAAAAATAAATTTGAACCGCTACATAAGAATGATAGATTCCGCCGTCTTGGAAGATCGAATCGTCCAAAAAATGGTTGAGATTTAGGATTCCTATATCAAGTGGAGGCAGGATTCGAGGACCTGCACCTTCGTAAAAAAATGGAATGATGGTGCTAAGTTCTTTGTTGGTCTTTTTGTCGATATAATTTACCTTAAGAAACATATCGGGCGGCAAATCGCTGGAATTGCTACAGGTTTCGCAAGCATAGGCCAATTTCAATTGAAACTTCAAACTGTCCATATCGGCCAAAACTTCGCTGGATTGATTGAATGGATAGGTTTTATCGTGAAGGAAAACTTGGTAATTTTGGATGGTATAATCGTGTTCGTCCACTTTCAATTGAAAGGAAATATCGAAATTCCATTTCTTCAATTCTTGTGAAAATAGGAGGGATCCTAGAAACAACAGCAATAGCGTTGCATATTTCATGGCAGAGATTTGATGCAAATTAACTAAAAAATATCAGGAAAATACTCAATTACTTATTTACGTATTTTAAAGTATGGGATTGATTTGGTGAATGATACTAATTTGGGCTTAATCTTGGTGAGTAATAACTTATAATTCCTAAATTTTTAAGTGAATAATTCAATTTATACGGCTTAACATTGAAATAATAGAAAAAGATTATTGCACGCGTATTAATAACGCATTCTCCAGCTTGTAATTTGACCATTTTCTACTGTAAATAGAAAGTTGGCTTTGTTGGTATACCCAATGCTTTCATATTGTCCGGTTACCACCACTTCATTTTCACCCTCGATTGTATACTTGGGATTGAGGACTTTTCCTTTTCTATTGATGATATCTGATTCGATCCATTTTTTGGTTTCATCGGGAGATTTCATCGATCCATCTGCACCATAGGCTTGGGTAGCAGTAGGCGCAAATTGCGCACGAATTAATTCTGCATTTTCGGAAGCCATGGCTTCAATAAGATTTTGAACGGGCTCTAAGATGGTTTCGTTATGCATTTCTGAAGAAGTATTTGTTTGAATTGTTTTCGGATTCTCTTGCGCACAAGCTTGAAGCGTTAAGGAAAATAGAATGGCGGGTAAAAGTGGATGGAGAAACTTCATATTAGTTGATTTTGAGCGGATGTTGAAGATAAATAATGAGTAAGTTAAGTATTAAAAACGGTATTTCAATGGCAACACCTTTCAGGTCTTTGTTGGCAATTTGAAAACAAATAATCATCAAAACGCCAGCCGCCATGATAAAATTCCCCCAAATAAAAGTTTTGGGAAATAAAATCATTAAAGAAGCGAGGATCGTAACTGCCCCATTGATCATCACCATATTTTTGGTAAAGTTAAATTTACCAAACATTTCCAACATTTCGTGTTTTCCAAGTAAAATGTTCCATCCGTGTTTCATTCCCATAAAAACAGCGAAAAGAATTAATACTGAGTTGATTATTTTAAGGATCATAGGTTTGTGGTTTTAAAATAAAAAGGCAAACAATAAAATCATTTGCCTTAAAGATAAATTAAAAATCAATTGATTATCGGGTTGTATAACCGCCATTTGCAAAAATAGTTTGTCCGGTAATCCACCAGCCATCTGTTACTAGAAATTCAACCAGTGGAGCAATGTCCTTGATGTCGGTCAAACCACCAAGTGCAGAAGCAGATTTATGGTAAGCCACGGCATCTTCGCTTTCTTGACCATAGAAAAAAGGAGTATCCATAGGTCCAGGCGCAACTCCTGTAACCGAAATTCCTCTGTTTCCAAATTCTTTGGAAGCCATACGTGTAAAGTGTTCAACAGGAGCCTTCGCACCAGCATAGGTGGAATATAAACCTGTGTAAGCAGCTAGTAGCGAAGTGAGAATAGTACAAATTTTCCCGTTATCACTTAAATTTCGACCGGCTTCTTGAATGAAAAAATAGGCTACTTTTGAATTGACTTCAAACATGGTGTCATAATCCTCTTCGGTTGTGTCCAAAAATGGTTTTTTCAAAACCATTCCAACGGTGTTGATGGCAATGTCTATTTTACCAAATTTGGATTTTGTTTCTTCAAAAAGTTTTTTGATGTTCTCCACTTTGGTTAAATCAGCCTTAAATAAAAAGGCTTCTCCACCCATGTTTTGGATGTCTTCTAAGGTTTTTTGAGCGTCAACTTTCGTGCTATCACTGTTGTAATGGATGGCAATTTTCGCGCCTTTTTCAGCGAAATTTCGGCTTAATAATCCTCCTAAATTTTTAGCACCTCCAGCGATGAGAACTACTTTTCCATTTAAATCTTTTTTTGACATAGTATTAATTGATTAGATATTACCTATCAAAATTAGAAATTGGATGTAGGAGTAGTGTGGTGAACTTTTCGGGATTTTTATTTTTTGTTTGCTTTTCTATATTGACCAGGAGTTTGTCCTAAAAATTTTTTAAAAAATTTAGAAAAATTGGAAGGGTTATAGGTTAATTTTCTGGCTATTTCGGCAACGGAATCATCGGTTTGGGTCAGCATTTCTTGGGCATGTTCTAAAATTTTAAAGTCGTAGAAATGGCAGGGGTGATTTCCCGTTTCTTTTTGAACTGTATCGGTCAAATGCTTGTGGGAAAGAAATAATTCAGAAGCAATTTGGTTGATTTCCATGAATTCATCCACCTTTCCAGAAATAACATCTGCAATGTGCTGGTTCAAAAATTGAAAATAGTTTTTTGTTATTTCTTGATTTCTTGAGACGCTATCTGGATTAGAATCTTTCATTATTTTATTGTATTTAGTAAGTTAAAGATGCCAATTTATACTGATTAAATTAGGGTGAACTTTTCGGATTCGAAGGTCATTCACAATTTTTTAATTGATAAATTTTCTTATTAAGAAATCATCTTTTGGGTACTGATGGCAATTCGGTTCCAAGCATTGATGGTGACGATGGCCATAATAATTTCTGCGACATATTTTTCTCCGAATAATTCTAAAGCTTTTTCATAGACATTGTCGGACAAACCTTCTTGGTCGATGAAGGTTATTTGTTCGGTCATTTCCAAAATGATTTGTTCTTTTTCGTCAAATAATTCCGATTCTTTCCAAGCATTGAGTAGAAAGATGCGTTGAGGAGTTTCACCCGCTTTGAGCGCTTCCGTTGTATGCAAATTGATGCAATAGGCACATCCGTTGAGTTGAGAAGCTCGTATTTTGATGAGTTCCCAATGGGTTTTATTCAAATCGGATTTTGCGAGAAAACTTTCCAAGCCAATCATAGCTTTGAAAGCTTCTGGCGCGACCTTTTCTATGTTGATTCGTTTGTTCATTGGTTTTTGTTTTTAGGGATAATTGGACTCAATTTAGACAATCTGATTGAAAATCAAGTATTTTCTACTTTATTTTTTTGAAAAATAAGTTGAAATAGAAGGCAATAATTGAATTTAAAGAGCAATTAAGGAGCTTAATTTTTAGATTAATTTTAATCAAAATGAACCCGAAGGATATTTTTAGTTCGAACAACTTTTCCATCGTATCGACCAGGATTCCAAATTCCGTATTTGTAACGGAGAGTTTCAAAGGCAATTTGGGAAAGTTGCTCTTTGTATTGTTCATACTGAGGATATTGATTGACCCAATTCGAAATTTTTAGATTCGAAACTGCTCCATTTTTTTCAACAATAAAATCTAAATCCAATAATAATGAATTGTGATCGGAAATAATTAGGGGCAAGTTTGTTCTAATTCTAGGCATAATTCCTTCATCTATTAATTCTATTTTTTGACCTAATAAGGAAGGTTTTTCATTGGTTTTAAGGTCATAAATGCTTATCAGGGAATCATTTTCTGTCAAATTTATAACGAATTGATTTTTAGCCTCACTTAAAAGATTTTGGTAATAATTATCGCCAAGTTTTTCCTTCATAATTTGGTTTACATAGCCGCCGTAACAACCATATGTATGTCCTTCGAACTGTAAACACCCAAAATCCTCGAATTGGAATTTAAAATCTTTTTTCTTTGTTAATTCTTTAAATTCCTTAATGTAAGGAACCGATTTGCATCCGAAACATATAGGATAAGTGATGACGCCCTTGAATTCCTCCAAATCTTTTTTTGCTCTGGCAATTGCATTTAAACACATTGTATCTTAAGAAGTTAGATGACAGCATTCACAAACCCTTGTACGATAAGATGCACCAAAAGCTCCTGCAAAACAAATCCTATCACCGCATGTTGGTCAAGCGTCGCAGTTCGACAGTAGAACCGGTTTTAGGAACGCTGATCAACCATCATAACCTCAAACGGCTCAACAGTCGTGGAATGGTACAAGCAAACAAGCATATACTGATGGCAGCCTTGTGCTATAATCTGAAAAAGTACCTGAAATTCACCCGCAAAAATCCGCAAATCATAGCCCTAAAAATGAGCTTCAAGAAAGAGATGTTAGGGTCACTTAAACATCGCCTAAATAGACTTCAACACTTGCGCTATAAGCTATCTTGAAAATCCAACACGCATATACTAAACCATAATAAAGCTCGCTTAAAAGGGCTTAAACGAAGTCAATTATTTTTGTTATCATTGAAATTTTGGAGTTGTGCAATAGTTACCGATGTTGTATGACGTATTTATTTTGCTTGTAAGTTGTCGTCTTCTTATCTCCAAATTTCGATATCAATCCATTTTCTACAGCGTTTTTTAAATCTCGGCTTGCTGTAGCAGAAGAAATATCTTTGAAATAATTCATATAATCCTTTCTGGTAAAATCAGTCGAATAGTTTTCTAAAAAAATCTGAATTCTATCGTAATCTGTCAATTTTTTTGTCGAATTTTTGAGTAAATCAACAAGTGAACTTTCAATAATTTTAAGCATATACTCAATGAACTTTGTAGATTTTCCTTCTTTATCTGAAAGAGATAAAGCTTTATAGTATTCGTTCTGATTTTTTGAAATCAAAGTTTCGAATGGTAAAAACTCAAAAATAGGGTAGTCTTGCATTAAAATTAACGTTTGCCACAATCTTCCCATTCTTCCATTTCCATCTAAAAAAGGATGAATAAACTCCATTTCGTAATGAAAAACACAACTTTTAATTAAAGTTAATTCATTATCATCTTTTAGATATTCAAACAAATCTTTCATCAAAAATGGAACGTTTTCATACGGTGGCGCAATATGCTCAACTTTTGAACCTTTTACAACTCCAACACCTTGTTTTCTATATTTTCCAGGTTCTTGGATTAATTTTCGTAATAACAATTTATGAGCTTTTAGAAAATCCTTTTCACTTTCAGGTTTAAGTTTATTTATATTTTTATAAACATCTAAAGCATTTAGAACTTCAAGAATGTCCTTTTCCGGACCAATAACTCTCTTGTTTTCCAAAATGGCTGTAATTTGTTCTTTAGTTAAGGTGTTACCTTCAATACTTAATGAAGAATGAATAGTTTTAATTTGATTTTGCTTTCTTAATGTCGGATTCGTTTTTATTAAATATTTTGCATTTACTTCGCCAATTTTTAGTGCTATTGAAGTAATATATTTTAAAATTTCTGGTGTTATTTCGTAAGGTGGTTTCATTTTATGATACTATCATTTGATACTATCACAAATTTAAAATTAATACTCGAATTTCAGCGTAAAGTTTGGAAAATATTGCGTGTAACGGTTCTCAGCTATACGCAGGCAGGGATTTTAACCACTGAATCTCCTACGAAGAACTTAACTTTAAATTTACCACTTTCTTGTCCTACGAAGCACGAAACCCCTGCTTACGTATAGGTGATGTTGGCGGTTCGTTTTTATTTCGTTTCTAATATCCATTCATTTACAATTGATATTAAATCATTTTTCCCATTCTCAATTTCTGTGATATTTTTGAACGTTACAATTTCCTTGTCATTTTCTTTTCACATTAGAAGTTTTAACTTTGATTGAATAATATTGTTTTTCGGTTGCTCTTGTTTTTTAGCGCCCCTGGGAAAATTAGCTGAACTTGTTTGGGCGGTTGGATTCTCATAGTTATTCTGTCTTGTTCATTAAAACAATAATTTGGTCCATTTCATTTTATGTTTTTTGATAATCCGCTTGTTGCATTAATAATAATTTCTCTTAGAAGTTCAATCTCCTTTCTTAACGGGTGGTTGAGTTCATTAAGGAATTCGGTTACTTCAATATTCAATGTACTCATATTAAATTTCTAATTTGAGAGTTTATAAATATATTCAACAATTTCTGTTTGACGAGCATTTGCAAATCCTTTATCATCACCTATTTTAGTAAAACCTGCTTTTTCTAAAACTTTTTGCGAACCGAAATTATCAAATGCTACACGTCCGAATAGTGGTCTGTTCGTTTCAATTGTCAGAAAGATTTCGAGAGCATTTGTTGCAATACCTTTTCCCCAAAATTTTTTATCTATCCAATAAGTAATTTCGTTATCTCCAAACATCACAAATTTGGAGATACTTCCCACGATTTCATCATTCATTCTGATGGTCATCATATTTATAGTTGGGTCAGTTAAAAACTTTGAATATTTTTCAATATATGCAACTTTGTCGGTAGGGTCTTTTGGTGTGAATGCCGCTAAATAATTTGCATCAGAGTCAAGCTGGAATTGAAAAAGTGTATTTAAATCATCTTTATCTGTCTTTGATAGTGTGATATTTTTAGTCATCATTTTTAGATTTGTTTATTCATATTATGAATGTAGGTTTTTAGTCTTTAAATGACCGCCAACGTCACGCAGCTTGGCGAAGTAGCGAAGAAAAAGTTCACAAACTTCAAAAATTGCCAAAAACTAAGCAACGCCCTTTTGATTTTTAAATTTAATAAATTGAAAAATAAAAATAGCGATTGCGATAAAAAAAGTTACAAACTTTAAATTTTGCACTTAATCCCGCATTTAGCTTCACTGAACCACTTCGTTAGGTTTTGCCAGGCCGATGTGCATGTTGCACAACTACCATTTATCAAAAACTGATGACAGCCTTGTGCTATAATCTGAAAAAGTACCTGAAATTCACCCGTAAAAATCCGCAAATCATAGCCCTAAAAATGAGCTTCAAGAAAGAGATGTTAGGGTTACTTAAACATCGCCTAAATAGACTTCAACACTTGCACTATAAGCTATCTTGAAAATCCAACACGCATATACTAAACCATAATAAAGCTCGCTTAAAAGGGCTTAAACGATGTCAATTATTTTTGTTATCACTGAAATTTTGGAGTTGTGCAACAGTTAAGTGTGTTAACAGAAGTTATTTTATTTTGACATCTAAAATATTGTCCGGACCTTTTTTGGGATTCTCTAGATAAACTTTTTTCATATCAACGTTTTGAAGCCAATTTGATTGATAAGTTCTTTTGTTTTGTAGAGTATCTTTTGCAATTTCAAAATTCAAACTTTTTATTGTATTACCAGTTCCAATTGATTTACCCCAAAATTTGTTGTTGTCGTAACTCAATAAGTGTTTTTCTAGATTTTTTCCATCAGAGTCGTAAACTTTTGGTTTTGTGTAAGTTTTTTCAAAAGTCCATTTAGTTATGTAACCAATTCCATTCTTATCAATATTTAATTCGTTGTGATTAAGATTTGATAAGGTCAAATTTACTTCACCAGAATAATTTTTTGGAACAATAATTTTCAAAGTAGGAGAGTATAGTTTATAAATCGAAAAACTTAAAATTATAATACAAGAAATTAAAACTCTCTTCAAATAATCAGCCTTTTTGAATATAAATTTTAAAATAAAAGCCAAAATTAAAATTGAAATCAAAACAATTATTAAAATTATAATTGCATAAAACAATCCTGAGAAAAAAAATCCACCAGGCAAATTTCTTAATTGATTTAAAAAACAAATAATTAGAAAAGTTGAAATTATTCCGATAATTACTTTGTCTGCGGACGTTTTCATATAATTGCAGCTAACGGAAAATGAATTGGCGAAGTGGCGGATAAATTGGACAAAATGTTCAATTTAGACGGAACGTAGCCGATGTGTTTTCACAGAAGCTAACTTACAAAAAAAGCTGAATTTGAAACACATTCGGCGGTAAAAAATGTAGAAACTTTCAACTTAGCCGTTACCCGCCATTTTGCAAAACCCTGTTCATGTTATATGCCGTTTTGATTTTAAGGTTTATCTACATAAAAACTTTCAAGATTCATTTCTATAATTTTAGGAAATTCACTTTGAATTTTAGGATAATCGCTTTGATTTAATGTAAACTCGTAACCTAAATTTACATATTCCCTTTGCATTAGAATTATTTTATTGTCGAATTGTCCGCTATTTTTTAGAGGTAAGTAAATGAAAATTGAGTATGGTAAATTTTTAAAACCAAATTCGGCTTGAATATATCTTGTATTTTCACCTCTGTTCAATGTTGAATTAAATGTTCTGACTGATTCAAATTTTGATTTTTTAAGATCTGAAAATATTGATTCAATTATTGGTAAAATTTCTGAATCTCTAAGTGTATTTACGTCTCCTTGAATAGCGAAATATCCAATTTCATTTTTAAACTTAGTTTTCCTTTCTACACCTTCATCAAAATATATTCTAAAGTTAGAAATGTCAGAAACTTTAAAATCAAATTTTTCAATTTTTTTGATAGTTGGTTTAGCATTTCCAGCTGATAGCGGGTTCGTATTCAAGTTAACTCCAACAATTTTATTTGTTCCGTATTTTTTAAGAAAACTAAAAGTCAAAACTTTTTGGTTGTTATCTTTAGGTTTGAAATTGTACATAATATTATTAATAAATATTGTGTCATTTCCATTAAGTGTTGCATTCAACGATGGCAAAATATTGTCATTTCCCATTGGAACACCTTCTTTGCTGAATACTGAGTTTATTTGGTCAACTATTTGAATTATCTGTTGATCAGAAATATTTTTTGCAATGTCTTCAACAATTAATTTTTTGAATTCAGAATAATTCTTATTTTGAATTAATAATACAGCTTTGTCAGTAGTTACACGCATTTCTTCTTCAAGAAGAATCTCATTTTGATAATTACTGATATCATTTTTGTTTTGATTTTCAGTATTTTCTTTAGTTTGACCATCGCAAGAAATAAAGGTCAAACACAAAATTAAAAGGCAGAATATGTTTTTCATCTCGGTTTTATAAAATGGCATATAACGTTTTGGGTATTACTTCGTCAGTTCGCTCCGCTCGTATGCCGAAGGCGGGGAAACGTCAGTTCGACGAAGTCAAATCGAAGCGTCCCGATAGCTATCGGGATCGGTTTTACACCGAGGATAGCCAAAACGAATTTATGAGATAAATTTAAGAAAAAAACGAATATAAATCGAAGATTCACGAATACCTTAATAAAAAATAAATATTAAATGAGTAATTCGTTTTTGGCGGTGATAGAATTACCAACTTTGAATTTAGCACCTTAGCCCCGCTTTTGGCAATACACTGTTGTACGACGTATTTATTTTTCAATTTTAAAATGAACTGTTACTGTAGCGTCAACTCTAATATTATCAAATTTAATGTCTAAATTGGATTCTTCTTTTTCTTTATAACCAATTGAGTTAACACCTCTAATATTTAGACCAGCAACTTGACCGCTAAGATAATTTACAATATTAGTTTCCATATCCGAAATGAATATTGCATCACCAATTTTTTGGTTTAGGGCTTTAGTCATTTCTTCAGCTTGTTTTTTCGCTTTTGCAACAGCTTTCCCTTTTAATTCAATTTTCAATTCTTCAAGTTTTGAATATTCAGTCTTTAGAAGTCTAACATTAGAAATATCATTTTCAGCTAAATCTTTTAATATTTTTCCCGCCACATTTGCGTTATTAACTTCCAAATTGAAATTCTTCGTTTTTTGTACGTCTGTTTTCTTTAAAAAATAGCTTTGGAAGTTGCTAGATAAATCTTTTAAAGTAAGTTGTTTACTAATGTCAATATTGTTCGACTTTAAAACGTTTTCTAATTTTCTTTCCATCTCTTCGATAGAAACTTTTCCTTTCGTATTAGTTTCTGAAAGTGTTATCGATAGCGTTATTATATCAGGTTGAACTTCCGTTGTGAAAGTTGCTTTAGTTTGAACTTGAGGAACTTTTGTAAAATCAATTTCCTGAGAGTAAATAAGAGAATTGATTAATAGAAAAGAAATTAGGAATAAATGTTTCATCGAGGTTTTTGTTTAATATGTCGTACAACGGTTCGGGGCTTTGCGAAGTGGCGGAAAATCGAAGCCGAAAGTTTCGATTTAGACAACACGTAGCAAAAGCCAATTTCTATTTGCTAAATTACAAAAAAAGAGGCTGTCTCAAAAGACAGTCTCTTTTTTATGCTTAATATTTTTTTTTTTGCTTCTTGGATATTAAAATTTCATTTTTCTAGCTT
>NZ_JBEPMO010000017.1:0-48763 GCF_040545805.1 Moheibacter stercoris | reverse complement strand
CCTTTCGAAGGGCTATCCCAGTGAATGGGGCAAGTTACATACGCGTTACGCACCCGTGCGCCGGTCTCTGTCTCCCGAAAGAAACATACCCCTCGGCTTGCATGTGTTAAGCCTCCCGCTAGCGTTCATCCTGAGCCAGGATCAAACTCTCCGTTGTAAAATTTTTTAAGTATTTTTTGACTTCGAATCTTGAATCCTGCCATCGGAATTGACCGTTTTTCCTTTTGGCTTTTTTTTCTTCTTTTCTATAATTTCAAATGAACTTCTCAGTATCGCTTCGCTTGTGCTTCAAAGCGGGTGCAAAGGTAAGCAACTTTTTCATTCCTGCAAATATTTTTGAAAGTTTTTTTTAAAATTTTTTTTGACCAAATTTTAAGGCCACTCCCAATCTATATCTACCTACAATGAACGTCTCTCTTTCTTCGCTCCCTTTACTTGATTTCTCTCGTAAAAGGAGTGCAAATATACGGGCAGTTTCTCCGTTCCACCAAATGTTTTTACATCTTTTTTTCAAAGTTTTTTGCTTTATAACCCTAGTCCGCTTTCAATCTGAACTTTACATGTAAAAGTTTTTTCTTCCTTTCTGGGGTTTTCTTTGTTTCGTTTGGGATTTTGAGGTAGAAATCGTCTTTTTGGGGTTTTGATAGGTTTTGGATATGGAGGGTTTTTATAAGTTTTGGTGGTTTTTATGATGAAAAGGTCAGCAAAGGGAAAAGTTATACTTATATATAATAGAATTGGGAAAGATTGCCGCGCTGCGCTCGCAATAACTGACCGGATTGATTTAATTATGACGCAAAGGGACGCGAAAGTACAAAGGGGCGCAAAGGGAATAGTTGATGATGATACATTATCTTATATATAATATAGTAAATGGGGAGATTGCCGCGCTGCGCTCGCAATGACAAGACATGAATAAATTGCTGCGAGAAGCTCGCAATGACATAAACACCATCACATTTCCTACTTCCTACTTCCTCGCAGTAGGGATTACCTGCGGTACATACTTCGTAAGTGTAATGGATAGCCCGGTCGCGTTGCAAGATCTTTCTCTCCTTCTTTATACTATATAGTAGTCGAGCAAGGAGAGCCGCCCAAAAGAAAAAAAAGTCGCCTGCGAACAGACGACTAATGAAATATCAACGATTTTAATGAAAAAATCCTTCGTTAAGGTTTGATTAGATTGCCCATCAATGGGTCGGTTATACTGACATTGCCATTTCCTATATGTCCCGCAAATCTTTGCGAAAATTGAGGAAAACCTTTGATTGTCAAGGTATAATCGTACCAGCCATTTGTATCCTTCAAATCTACAAATAATTGATCTTCAGTTGATTTCACCTGAATATCCATTGATTTACGATGGTAGGAATTATCAGCTAACATTAAGGTAAACTTTTCTTTTTGAGGATTCTGAAAATAGAATTGCAGACTTTGCTGATTTCCAATTGGAATAAGATTAATCATCAAATTTGGATGTTTTTTTCTATCTCCTTTGAATTCACGGTAGAATCCGTTTGGTGCAAATGCTTTGAAATGGTATTCATTTGAAATAATATCAAGAGGAAAATCTAAGGTTTGATTCATGGAAACAGTAAAGTTTAAAATTGGGTTGGTAAAATTCTGGGTTAGCTTTTTTAAATCATAGACCTGAAAAGGTGCTGCTGCATTGGGTTTGGTATTGATTTTGGATGGCAATGATTTCATCTGAAGTGAAGGTTGCCCTTGTTTTTGATAAAAATTCATCATCAAATTATACGGAATGGGACAAGCTGGTTTGGTCCCAGGCTCTTGTTTGGGTAGAAGATTGTTTAGTTTATTTTCCTTTTGTAAATTTTTCAGTTCTTCCAAGGTAAAACCCTTAACAACTGTTGGAATTTGTTTGTCCTTTGCTGCATAAACTGAAGCAATTGTTTCGTTACGATCTATTAGATAATCGGCTGATTCTTTTTCGGCTTTTGCTTCTCTAAAAACGGATGTTAAATTTCCGCATACAGCTCTCCTCCATTGCCCGATGTTTTCTTCTATGATCTTTTTACCTGTTTTCTTTTCGAGGAAATATTCTAAAAACTGCAAATTGGAGGTTAGGTCAAAAACTTCACTGCTTACGTATCCGCCTCTGGTCCAAGGAGAAGCGATAACCATTGGAACTCTAAAACCTAGCCCAAGATTGTCTTTTCCTTCTACAAATTCGTCGGCAGTCGGAATATTGGTAGTGGCTCCTTCCTTAGTATTATTTAGGTTTGGTGCAACATACGGTGGTAAATGATCAAAATATCCGTCGTTTTCATCATAAGTTAAAATGAAAATCGTCTTTTTCCATATTTCAGGATTTTTTGTCAAAATATCGAGCGCTTCTGAAACATACCAAGCTCCGAACCAAGGTGCGCCTGGATGATCTGAGAAATTACAGGGTGCGACCAACCAAGAAACGGTTGGCAGTTTCCCCTCATTGACATCTTTTCTGAATTGATAAAAAATATCGCCTTTTGGAGCTTTAAATTTTTGACCGTTGATTTCCACATCTTCCAATTCGCGATAATTGGGATCTTCGGTATTGGTCAACAATCCTTTTCGATGAATGTTTTGAAAAAATTCAGATTGCTTCTTGAAATTTTCTGGTGAAAATTCTATGATATCCTTTTCTAGTTGAATTTTCTTGTCAATTAATTTCGTACGTTCTTCGTGGGATAAATTTTCATCTTTTAAGTATGATAGAACTTCTGTTAATTCTTTATTCATCCATTCGAAATGAGCAGGATGAAAACGAACACCGTATTGTTTGTGAAATTCCAAGTTATTATTGGTGAAATTGGACAACCAATTGTCTTCATCAGAAGTTAGTCCAGATGGAATGCTCAATTCGTTTTGATACACCATCCAAGAAATTCCTGCTTCTTCCAGACGTTCAGGATAGGTTTTCCAACTTACATCTTTGAAAACAATTTGACCATTGTTAACATGAGCCATTGAATGGGGATCGTGCGCTTTTTCTCGAACGGTACCTGCCCAGAAATACGATCTATTGGGACTTGTTCCCGTTAATGTAGAACAAAAATGATGATCGCAAACTGTAAATGCATCAGCAAATGCATAATAAAAGGGAATATCTTGTCGATCATAATATCCCATTGTTAAAGGCAAATGTTGGTATTCGGCTTTCCCTGGTTTTTTGGCTTCCAACCATTGATCCATTTTCCCATGATTTCTTGCCGCAACCATATCTTTCCAGCTATGTGGCAAAGAACCCATCCAAGTCGATTTTGTGTTTTTCATGTCCAAACGAAAGGGAACATAGGATTTCCCTTGTTTGTTTTGTTGAAACCAGACGGGCAAACCTGATGGTAAGTCGATGGCTCTTGGATCGTTGAATCCTCTTACACCTTTTAAAGTTCCATAAGAATGGTCAAAAGATCTATTTTCCTGCATTAAAAAAACAATGTGTTCTGCATCTAAAAAAGTAGAACCTGGATCGGCTTCAATAGACATTGCTTTTAAAATAGAATTGGGCATGGAAGATGCCAATATAGTAGAACCTGCTAATAGTGAGGACTTTTTCAAAAATGATCTTCTGGTTTCCATTTGAATTGAATGATGGTTTGAAATTAATACTATTACATGGTTTAGGAGTTAGGAAAATATTAAGGTTGGATGAAATTAAGATTAGCAAAAAAAACTCCGGCAAACGAATTGCTTGCCGGAGCAAACGCATTATGATAGGGATTTAGAAGATAGGCTTTCCAATCGGTTGTTCTGATTTGAACTCTTCACCCAATAATTTCGCGATAGTTGCCGCGATTTGGTTGTTATAAAATTGGTTCTTCGGATTGATTTTTGGTGTTTTAGGTCCGAAAATCATGATCCATGTTTCTCCCGCTCCATCAATTTTGTTGCTATGATGTTTCCACTCATCGCCTTCACCTCTACCATGATCTGTTGTGATCACAAAGGTTGTTTGGTCTTTGTAAAAAGGATCTTGTTGCGTATATTCATATAATTCTTGAATAAATTGATCGATACGATTGGCCGAAGTAATGTATTGATTGTACAATCCATCGTGAGAAAAATCGTCGGTTTCACAATAACTTACAGTCATGAATTTTGGTTTTTGGGTTTTCAAAGCCTCCATGGCATATAAATTCGTGAACACATCAAAGCGAACAGTTCCCCATCTTTTCGGAGTAAAATCCATCGTTTGGTTGATCCATCTTTCTTTTTCAGAAGGTTTAGGATTCAAAGAATGCATATAACCTGCATTGACTGGCACTTTGCTTCGCTCGTCATTGATGATATAGTTGAACATATCCCAGCTTCCGAAAGCCAAAACAGAATTTTTATAGTTTTTTGTTTGGTTTAAATATTCCATCACCGTGACATTGGGATTCATCACATAATTATTGGAATTCACACGTTCATTGTCGGCGTACCCTGTAAACAATTCACTATATCCTGGATACGAAAAATGATAGGCATTGGTCAAATCAACCTTGCTTCCTTCTTCTCTGTTCCCGATCATCAAACCGTGTTTGGCAATATGAGACCAAGAAAAAGGCATCAATTTTTCTCTTCTTTCTTTTTCGGTAGGCGCATCGAATTTCTTCAAGATGGCTTCCATGTCTTTGTTGTATTCTTTGTTTTTGGCAAGTTCCAAATCAATTCCTTTGTACAATTCTTCCCAACGCAATCCATCTAATGTGACAAATATAACTTTGTCGTCTTGACCTTTTAAGGACATCAATCCTAAACAAAATAAGGCTACGAATATTTTTCTTTTCATATTTTTAATTTTTAAAATAATTTATTGATACAACCATGTGATCGATCGAATGTTGTCGTTTCCACCAAATTGACGTTGCAAGGATTCTTCTAAATTTACTGTATTGTTGTTGTATTCTGAATTTGGATACAACCATCTCAAAGGTGGAGTCACGCCAGCTTGTTGTGGCAATTCAGGAAATCCAGTACGCAAATAATCAAAATATGCTGTCCATGAATTTTGGTGAAACATGGTCATGTATTTTTGAAGCATGACAAAGTTTAATTTCTGTTCGGTTGAATTTGCATTGTCCAAGTTTACCAATGGCTGATTGATGTAAGTATTGATGTCAAATCCTTCGAAATACAAATGCGCATCTGGAACATTGGAAATATAGAATTCAAAGGAAGATTCAATCGCATTTTCGTAATGTTCTTTGGCGTTGGAACTAATCCATCCTCTAAGTGAAGCCTCGGCCAACATAAATTCTTGTTCTGAATAACTCAAGAAATTGGATGGTTCGTTGGTTGGATTTTTGTAAAAACGCTCATTTACTTTGGAAATGTTTCCTTGTTGAATCAAAATTTCATTATCAGAATAGGGAGCAGTTGGATTTCCACCGTTATAAGCATCAAAGTCCGTAATCGCTAAACCAGCAGTTGCTGCAGAAGTTGTTCTTTCTGCAAAACTAAAAATTCTTGGGTCTTGTCTTTCTTGAAATAATTCAATAAAAGAATCAGACATATACAAACTACTTCCGTAATCACTATCGTTGAAGAATGTATAACGGTTGTTTGCTTGATCAAAAAATTCCATCAAACCACTATCTTGATTGGACATCATCAATGGTTGAGTGTTGTAAATAGTGGCAAATTCTTGCGCTACGTTGATATTTCCAACAGTTCCTTTATTGGATAAAGTCATCAACACTTTCAAACGAAATGTATTGATCAATTTTTTCCATTTCGTAGCATCTCCACCATATACAATATCCCCATTGATTGGATCTTGTGAATTGATTAAATCATTGGCTTCTTTTAATTCGTTTAAAATTCCAACGAAAACATCAGCTTGTGTATCATACTTGGGTTGAAAAAAGCCTTCGGTTTCTCCTTTTAATGCTTCTGAATAAGGTATTTCTCCAAAACGCATGGTTAAAGAATAGAAATGATACGCACGTAGAAACTTCCCAATTGCCAAGTAATTTTCGTTGTCAACACGTTCTGCTTCTTCCATCATTTTGGTAACGTTCATCAGAACATTGTATTTGCCAAAACTTCCATTTGCCCATTTGTAGTATTGGTATTGATTTTCAATACCAGTATAAACCAACATACGCAGAGCATAGTTTGGGTCTTTGCTTTCGATTTGAAAGCTATTTCGTTGTGCATAAGTCAACAACAATTCTGGTGAAACTTGTGAAGGGTCATTTGGGTTGGTGTTGATTTCGTCTAAATCAGATTCGCAACTGATTGTAAATGCACCTACAGCTAGAATTGCGAGTATTTTAAAATATTTTTTCATTGGTGTTTGAATTAAAATTTAACATTGAATCCCATTCCAATCCATCTTGATGAAGGATCTTGAATATCGTTTCCGCTACCAGAAGGTCCGCCAATTTGGAAATCTGGATCGGACATTAAACCTTTGGATTTTTTCCATAAAGCCAAGTTGTAACCCGAAATATTGGCTGAAATTCCTTTGATGAAACTATTTGGATTTAATAAGCTCGTGAAATCATATTCTAGTACAACTGAGCGTAATTTGATGAAGGTTCTATCAAAAACATTGGCAAACATTTCGTCTTCATCTTCTAAAACTCTTGCTTGGTAAGGATAGTTTTGCGACCAAGCTTGCCAGCTGATTGGTGTTGTATGAGCTGCATATTGACGTGTGTCTGATAGGATATTTCCATTTACATCATATACAATTTCTCCACCCACAACATTTACACCATTTGGAACAAATACATAGTGACCCGATGCGTATTCTTGATCTCTCCAAAGTGTTGAACTTGGATGTTGTCCGCCCCACCACAATTTCTCAACAATCTGCGAACGCATCACTCCTCCGATACTTCCGTCGATTCCAATGTCCAATTTCCAGTTTTTGTATTTGAACGTATTATTGAATCCAAAAGTCCAATCGGGATTGAAATGACCTAAATATTTCACATATGGATCGCGTGTCGGCATACCTGTAGCAGCATTTAAAATCACTTGACCTTCGGAATTGGTCATCCATTTGTAATCGTAATAAGAATCAATTCGGTCATTTAAACGAAGGTTTCCAAAACGTTCTTGTCCACCATAGATTTCGGTTAATTTTTGTTCGCTTGTTGCAAAATTCAAGGTTGTTTTCCAATTGAAATTTTCTGTTTTTATTGGCACTATTCCAACTGTAATTTCCAATCCATTGGTGGTATATTCATTTCCATTTACATAGCGTGTATTATAACCAGATGATTCAGAGACGGGAAGAGCTATAATTTGGTTGTAATCCAATGTGCGATAGTACGCCATGTCCAAAGTCAATCTTTTATGGAAGAAAGATGAACTCAATCCCACTTCATAAGATTCAGTTGTTTGTGGTTTGATATTGGAATTTGCCAATAAGGACGGATAATAAGCCGACTGATTTCCGTTGTAATTCATCTCACCTGTTACATAATAATTGTTCAAAGAATAAGGATCTAAGCCTCCCGAAACTTTTGCCCAAGAACCATATAATTTCACCAAATCAACGGTTGATTTGTTCATGTTGAATAAATTATTCAACAAAACTGATCCAGATAAGGAAGGATAAAAATACGAACGGTTTTCTGCTGGTAATGTAGAGTTCCAGTCATTACGTACCGAAGCATTCATATACAAAACATCAAACAATCCGATGTCTAATGTTGCATACAAACTATAAATCAATCGCTCTGTAATTCGGTTGCTGGTTGAAACTTGCCCTTGAGAGTTTCCTAAATTGTAAACACCTGGAACAATCAAACCATCTGTTTGTGAGCTTGTGTAATTGTATTTCCAATAATTTCCAGAAGCTCCAGCATTGGCAATGATTTCGACATCCCCATGAAATAAATCTTTTGTATAGGTTCCCATGAAATTATAATCCAACATATTATTGGAGTATTTGGTAGCGGTATAATTTCCTTCGCGTCCAGAGCTATAATTGAAATAAGATTTCGGACTTTTGATTTCTCTTGTGGTATCGTCAGCGATTAAAGATACATCTGTTTTGAACGACAATTCATCTGTCGCATCATATTCAAATCCAATTTGACCATTTAAAACATTGGTTAAACGTTCGTTACGGTAATGATGTACATTGAACCAAGGATTGTTGTGCCATGCATAGTTGAAATTGGCTTGTCTATATCCTTCCATTCCAGGAACCCAATGATTGTCGCGCAAAGCTGCTCCGTCTACATCTCCTCCCATCCAAACCAAAATGGTGTAGATATAGTTGGCTGGATTGTAATCATAATTTTGGATGTTTGGTGAATAGGTTCGATTGTAAGATAATTTAGAATTTAATCTTAAACGATCTGTAATGTTTAACACACCATTTAGACTCAATCCACCACGATTCAATCTCATTTCAGGGACACGGTCTTCCATGTTTACATAGTTACCTGCTAATCGCAAAGAACCTTTCTCTGATTTTAAATTGACAGCAAAATTGGTATTGGTTATACTTCCTGTACGTAGGAATGTCTTCAAATTGTCGTGGTATTTCCAATCGATCGGAACACGTTGATATCGCGTACGATCATCATATTGTGTTCCTGCCACATTTCCGTACCATTCGATGATTTGTCCAGTTTGGGTATCCAAGATAGGACTATTCCATTGGGCAATTTTTCTTCCAGGAACAAACTTTGGTCCCCAAATCATATCACCATCATTGATACCTCCATCGGCACCATCCCAGAATTCATATTGACCGTTTGAACCTGCTCCATATTCTTTTTGGGTATCAGGAAAAACAGTATAACCTGCTGTGAACATCGTATTTTGGGAAAATTCCACAGAAACACCTTCTCTTTTGGCTTTTTTGGTCGTGACCAAAATTGCTCCATCTTTCCCTCTTGATCCATACAATGCAGAAGCAGTCGTTCCTTTTAAAATATTGATGTTTTCAATGTCATTTTGGTTAAGTGCGCTATAAGCCTCAGTATTGACAATCACACCGTCAATCACAATTACTGGATTTTTCCCACGTAACGTAATAACAGGTGCTTGCTGCAATCCTGTTGGATTGGATACATTCATACCTGCGACTTCTCCAGAAAACATACTACCCAAACTTGGTGTGGTAATACTTGCCATTCTGTCGGTTTCCACTTCTTGAGTAGCATATCCTACTTTTTTCTCATCTTTGGAAATTCCCAAAGCGGTAATCACGACACCTTCAAGTTCATTAATACCCGATTCATTTAAAACAATGTTGTATTGCTGATCAGCGCCAACATTTAATTCCATTGTTTCATGATTCAATAGTTCAAATCGTAAAACGTCATTGGGCGATGCTTCAATGGTAAAGTTTCCATCTGCATCTGAATAAACCACAGAGCCTGTGCTTTTATTTTCGACCAAGACATCACTCAGCGTAAATCCATCTGGCGATTTGACACTTCCCCCAATTAAATCTGATTCTTTGGTTTGTCCCCAGAGTAAACCAAAGAGTAGAAATAAAGTAACCGATAAAAATCCTCTCATAAAATTAAAATTTCCGCGAATGTCTCATTTGTTTATGGGAGATTTATTTCGAAAACTTTAACAATAGATTAAGTGGACTTAATGTGATATGGAAATAATTTTTGGAATAGCTTAGGTATCGGTTATTCTTATGTAAGCAAAGGTTTAGGAAAAGGTTATTTAGTTAAACTTTATGTAAACTTCTACATGATTTCTTTTTCAACAGAAATGAAAATCGGTTTCTCAAAAGAGAATTCATCCTCCTTCAAGAAACCGATTGATCTATTTATTGTATAAATTAGTTTTTAATAATTTTCTGCGTTTTGGTCAATTTTCCAGATTTTACAGTTACCATGTACACACCTTTTGATAAATGAGAAACATCAATTTGGGCTTGATCTTTAAATGAACCTAAAAGTTTTCCTTCGAAATTATAGATGGAAATTTCTTCTACTTTCTTGTTGGATTCAACATTCAAGACATCCTTAACCGGATTTGGAAAGAAAGAAATTTTCAATTTATTTAAATCTTGGACACTGGCAACTTCTTCTCCAACGATTTTGAATAGTTTCCCAGATCCTCCTACATACAATTCGCCTTGAAGATCTTCCCCAAATGTGGCAAAGAAGTTTGACGTATCAGTTAAAAATTCTAAATTATTTTCTTGATCAACCCATCCAATTTCACCCGAACAATAATCAGCGAAGAAATACTTTCCTGTTAGGTTTGGATATAAATCTCCTCTGTAAACATATCCACCTGTTATGGAACAACGACCGCCAGAATGGTTGTAAACCGCCACTGGAAAGGTCATGGTTTCTTGACTCGGACATCCGCTTGTATTATAAGTGTTGTTACCTTCGTAACATCTCCATCCATAATTCAAACCTAAATCTGTAGATGACATTTTGTTGATTTCTTCAATGGCATTTTGTCCAACATCTGCAATCCATACATCACCCGTTTCTCGATCAAACGAGAATTTCCACGCATTTCTCAAACCATACGACCAAATCTCATCTGCACCATCTGTTCCGACAAATGGATTATCGGAAGGTGACGTATAGGTTTCACCACTTACATCTATACGAAGCATTTTTCCAAGGAGGGAATTTTTATTTTGTGCGTAATTTTGAGGATCTCCACCACTTCCACCATCGCCCATAGAAATCCAAAGGTAACCATCTGGACCAAAGTGAATGTTTCCTCCATTGTGATTGGAAAAAGGTTGATCAATGGTCATCAAAACAGTTCCTGATGGGTTGGCTATATTTGGGTCTGAACTCACTGTGTACCGAGCAATGACTGTATTACCAGAAGTATTGGTATAATTGACATAAAATCTTCCAGAACTTGCATAATCAGGAGCAAATGCCAAACCCAACAATCCTCTTTCACCGCCACTTGAAATAATGGAGCTAATGTTTAAAAAAGGAGTAGAATTTTTTGAACCGTCAGGATTTACCACAATAATTTGACCGCCTTGTTGTACAACAAATAATCGTTCATCTCCTGCATGTACAATTTCTACTGGATTAACCAATCCTGTAGAAAATTCTTCCAAGGTAAATTCTTGGGAAAATAGTATAGACCCTAAACAAATGGCTAGGATACTCGAGTAAAATTTTTTCATGAGATTTGATTTTTATGCGTTGAAGATACAAATTCTCAAAGTAAAAATATGTTAATATTATGGCGTTGTGGTTGATAGTTGAAGTAATTTACCATTCTGATATTGATGCCCTTCTAGACCAAAATCATATAAATACTTCGCCATTTTTTCTGCTGAAATTGGCGCTTGTAATCCAGGAAAAGCTTCTTCCAACATCTCAGTTTGAACGGCCCCTAATGCGATCGCATTTATTCTTGGTTGATCTTCTGAAAATTCCTCTGCCAATAACTCAGTTAAAGTAACAATTCCCGATTTTGAAGATGAATATGCTGCCAATCCTGGAAATTTCACAGATCCTTGAACAGCTCCCATAGTTGTAATATTGACAATATGCGAATTTCCATTCATTTTGGGTAAGGCTAATTGGATGATTCGGAAAGCTGCTTTGTAATTAACAGCGATAGAAAAATCAATATCGGATTCCGAAATTTCAGCAAAAGGTTTGTTGACCAATGTTCCAGCATTGTTATACAAAACATCTACTCTATCCCAATTTGAAATTGCGTTGGTAATTTGATCTAAATCCGAATAATTTGCCATGTCCAATGCCAAAACAGTCAAAGTTGAATTGTTTTCAAAAGCTTTCAATTCTGTTAATTTCAATTCGTTTCTAGAAATGGCTAAAACATTGTTTCCATTGGCAAGATGTAATTTGGCCAATTCTTTACCAATTCCTCTACTAGCACCGGTTATGATGATGTTCTTTTGCATAAAGTTAAATTCAAATACTGTATTAATTCTTTGATCGATTCAAAGGTACGGGAATCCACCAAAATCTTATGATCCTTGATTTCAATTTTGGTTTCAGCTTGCGGTTGAATGTCAAATCCGTTTCTTACTAAGGCCTGTTTGGTCCAATACGCAAATTGGGAATGATCTGAAAAAAATTGAATCGTATGAGATTTGAGATGTTGGTATTGAAATCTTCCCAATTCATAATCAAACTGAATTTGATCTTGTGCCAATTTTTCAAATATTTCTTGTTCATACGCAATTTCCTCTGGAAATCCAGCAAAAAATTCACCTTGATCTATCCACCAAAGTTGTGTGGAATTTTGAAGTAATAATTCGATTTGATGAGAAGCAACCAAAAAAGTTTTATTCGTTTGCTGCGATAAGTTGACAATTAATTCAAATATTTTGAATTGATTTTCAACATCCAAATGAGAAGTCGGCTCGTCCATAACAATCAATGGCGTATCTTGAACCAAAGCACGTGCAATCATCGACATTTGCAATTGTCCATCACTAAGGTTGTTGGTCATTTTGGAAGCCAATGAAGTAATTCCGACTAATTCTAGCGCCTCTTCGATTTTTTGATGATCGTCTTTCGTTAATTTCGAAAATCCTGTTTGGTATGGCAATCTTCCCAATGCTACCATTTCATACACTGAAATCGCTGGAGCGTGTGTAAGTCTCGAAAAAACTACCGCAATGTTTTTTGCACGTTTTTGAACAGACCAATCTTGAACTTCCTCACCAAAAAATTGTATTGAACCATCTAAATTGGGTTGAAGTCCTAAAATCGTTTTTAGTAAACTGCTCTTTCCGGAACCATTTCGACCTGTTAAGCCCACAAATTCACCTTGAAATATAGATGCATTTAAATTTTGAACAATCGGAGAACGATAGCCAACACTTAAATTTTCTATTTCCAATAAGGGTTTATTCATCCCATTTAAAATTAGATTTTCGTAAAATGATGCTCATCACAAAAGGCGCACCCATTAAACTTGTTATAATATTAATAGGCAAAGTTCCCGTTTCAAATAGCTGGGAAATCCAGAGTATCGTCAACATAAAAACGACACCCGTTCCCATGACCAATACAAATTGTTTGAGTATTTGCGTTTCTTTGAAAAGTATACGAACGATGTGCGGAATCGCTAAACCGATGAAAGCAATTGGCCCAACAAAAGCAGTAGTTGCTGCGGTTAAAATAGCGGATGATAAAAGAATCAAGGTTCTTAGTCTCTTAATGGGAATTCCCATACTATGTGCATATTGTTCTCCCAATCGCAATCCCATTATACCTTTTAAGGTAAAACAAGAAATCAAAATTCCCAAACCAACCATCAAGGAAAAAACCAAAACTTGTGTCCAATTTAAACCTGATATAGAGCCAAACGTCCATAACAAATAGGTTTTGACTTTTTCTGAAGGTGCGAAAAATTGAAGAATTCCAATAATAGCCGAAGAAAATCCTGCTATCATCATTCCGACAATGATTAAACTAGCCGTGGATTTCAATTTTGTCGAAAAATATCCAATCACCAATAATCCAATCAATGCTCCGACAAAGGATGCAATGCTTAAGATCCACGGATTGTTTACGAAACCAAAATATCCGGCTATGGAACTAGCAAAAATAATCATTGCAACTCCCAATCCAGCGGAAGATGTGATGCCTAAAACGGAAGGATCTGCCAATGGATTTCGAAATAATTCTTGTAATAACAATCCACTTATTGGCAACGCGATTCCAGCTAGAATGGCAGCTAAAGATTTGGGTAATCGATAATCCACAATAAGTTTTTGAGCTGTTTCATCTTGAAAAATGTCCATCAAGGAAATAGATGCATTTCCACTATTTAAATTGAGGAATAGCATGACTAAACTTAGGAGGACTAATACAAAAATGGAAACGGTGTATTTCAAATTCTGCGTTTCCGCAAATATATTGAACCTAGCGAAGCTTTGAAAATGAAATGAAAAATACATTTCTGAAAAAAAAATTGACGAAAAAATCAATCTTTCGTCAATTCTAACCATAAAAAATAAAAAACTATTGCTGGATTGCTTTTCTAACTTCTGGTACAACTTGGGTTCCATACAATTCAATTGCTTTCATCATTTCCAAATGAGTTGGACCTCCAATGTCAATATGGGCAATGAATCTAGTCAAACCAAATAATTCAATGGTTTTGATCATTTTTTCTGCAACCTGATGAGAATCTCCCATAAACAAAGCACCTTCTGGACTCATTCCACCTTCAAATTGCATTTTGGTATATGGTTGCCATCCTCTGTCTTTTCCAATTCGGTCCATTTGTGCCGCATAATACGGATAATAATGGCGAATCAAATCTTCATGAGAATCGGTCACAAAGGTGTGCGAATGAACAGCAACTTGCATTTGCGCTGGATCGTGTCCATGAGCTATATATTGTTCTTTGTAGAAATCAATCAACGGTTTGAATTGTCTTGGCATCCCACCAATGATGGCGAAAATAATTGGCAATCCCAATCGAGCTGCACGCATTACAGATTCAGGCGTTCCTCCTACTGCGATCCAAACTGGAATTTTCCTTTCTGGACGCGGATAAATGGTTTGGTTTACAATTGGCGCTCTATATTTCCCTTCCCAATTGATGACTTCGTTTTTATTCAAATGAAGCAACAAATCCAATTTTTCTTCAAATAAAGCATTGTAATCTTTCAAATCATATCCAAACAAAGGATAAGATTCGATGAAACTGCCACGTCCGGCAATGATTTCCGCGCGATTATTGGACAATAAATCCACTGTTGCAAAGTCTTGGTATAATTTTACAGGATCTGTTGAGCTCAAAACCGAAACTCCACTTCCCAATTTTATATTTTTTGTCACGGTTGACAATGCTGCCAAGATGGTTTCTGGTGATGAAACTGCATAATCAGCACGGTGATGTTCTCCAATGGAAAACACATCGATTCCTAATTCGTCGGCCAATTTTACTTGTTCAACGATTTCTTGTAATTTAAGTTTAGGTGATTGAAATTGATTGGTTTGTCTATCAAACGTCAAATCTCCGAACATTCCGATTCCTAATTCCATATCTTTAAGTTTTATACAAATTTACGGCAGTTTCACCTCAGAAATCTTGATGTACGGTAAGTATGGTATTTAGGCAAAATTGAATTGTGATGAGGTTTTCCACTCAATACATCAAATCAATTTCTTTTTCAAATTTCTTTTCGATGACCTTTCGCTTATTTTTAAGGGTTGGCGTCAATTCTCCCGTTTCAATGGTAAATTCATTGGGTAATAATTGAAATCGTTTGATTTGTTCCCAATTCCCGAAATTTTGATTGACTTTTGAAACTACTTTTTCTAAAATATCCAAAACACGAGGATCTTGTATCATCAATTCATTTTTGATATTGGACAGATCCAATTCCTCTTTCAATTTTTCAAAATTTGGAATAATCAATGCTGATGGAAATTTGCGCGATTCTCCAATGACTAAGGATTGTAAAATATAATCAGATTCTGTTAATTTCGATTCTATCTGTTGCGGAACTACATATTTACCGCCTGAGGTTTTGAACATTTCTTTTTTCCGGTCAATAATTTTCAAAAATCGACCATCTACCCATTCGCCAATATCACCCGTATGCAACCATCCATCTTTCAAAACTTCATCCGTCGCCGTCGGATTTTTATAATAGCCCATCATGATATTTTTTCCTTTGGCAAGGATTTCACCGTCTTCAGCTAATTTTATTTCAATACCAACCAATGGTAAACCAACAGTTCCGATTTTCATTCCTCGTTTTAAACAGTTCACTGACAAACAAGGCCCAGCTTCTGTCAAACCATATCCTTCGTAAATTGGAATTCCTGCAGCTAAGAATAATTTCAATAGTCGGGTTTGTAAAGTCGCACTTCCAGAAGCAATTCCTTTGATTTCACCACCAAGCGCCTCTTTCCATTTAGAAAAAATCAACTTTCGCGCTAATTTTAATTGAAATCGATACCAAACTGAAAATTTAGATTCGTCCAAATCATATTGTTCTCCCAATGCAATCGCCCAGAAAAACAATTTTCGTTTCAATCCTGTCAAGGAATGTCCTTTGTCCATAATTTTCTCATACACCTTTTCCAATACGCGTGGAACGGCTGAAAAAATTTGTGGTTTCACATCACGAATATCTTCACCAATCGTTTCCATCGACTGTGCATAGAAAATAGGCAAACCCATTTTGATATAGACGTAATGGAAAACACGTTCATAGGCATGGCAAGTCGGTAAAAACGTCAATGCCTTATCATAAGCCACAACAGGAAATGAATATTCAGAACTGATTACATCTGCCAATAAATTCTCATGCGACAGCATAACTCCTTTGGGATTTCCAGTGGTTCCAGATGTATAAATCAAAGTAGCCAAATCTTTTGTTTGAACTTGGTTCATCAATTGATTCAATTCTTCATCTGAAATTGATTTTCCCAATTCGATCACTTCATTCCAATTGGGAATATGGAAATAGGGATTGAAAGTAAAAACTGAATCTAATGTAGAAACTTTTGATTTCAATATTTCTAATCGATGGTATAAATTGTCTGAACTCACGAAACAGAAATTGATTTCAGCATCGTTCAGAATGAATTCGTAATCTTGATCGGAAATATTCGGATAAATAGCGACGACAACTGCCCCAATTTGCTGAATGGCAAAATCCATTAGATTCCATTCCAATCGATTTTCACTGATCAAACCAACTTTGTCATGAGGTTGAATTCCTAAGGCAATTAATCCTTTGGAAATTTCATTTACTTTTTCAATAAAATCTTTGGTTGAAATCCCTTTCCATTGGTCATTTTCTTTGTAATTATAAATGGAAATTCCGGGTGTTAGTTGTTGCTGAATTCGCAGTAAATCAAATATTCTTTTCGGCTCTGACATCTTTCTCTTACGTAATTCTGCAAAGTTCGGATTTTTTTTATCTAGAAATGGATTTCAGCCAATTAATTATTAATGCTGTTATAAAGAAAACCTTTTCCCTCCAAATCCCTACCTTTGATAGAATCTCAAAATATACAAAAATGAAATATTTCGTATTATTTTTCGCTTTTGCCATGCAATTTTCCTTCTTGGCAGCTCAAAATTTAAAACCGGTTTCCTACCAAGATGGAAAACAAAAACTAAACGGTATGGTTACCGAAAATGCGGGACAAAAACTTCCAGGAGTATTAATTCTACCTGCTTGGAAAGGAATTGACAATGAATCCAAACAAGCAGCATTGGATTTAGAAAAAGAAGGGTACATTGCCTTCATTGCAGATATTTATGGCGAAGGAAATATTCCGACCGATAATCAATCGGCTGCCAAAATTGCCACGCAATACAAAGAAGATTATAAAGCCTATCAGCATCGCATTCAATTGGCTTTGCAAGAATTGATTAAGCAAGGTGCAGACCCTCAAAAAATTGCCGTAATTGGTTATTGTTTTGGTGGAACAGGTGCATTGGAAGTTGCTCGTGCCAATATGCCCGTTCAAGGTGCAGTGAGCATTCACGGTGGTTTGGCAAAATCAGGAAATAGACCCAATGAAAAAATCAACGTCAAAGTTTTGGTGGAACATCCTGCGGAAGACAAATCCGTCAGTAAAGAGGAATTTGACAATTTCATCCTAGAAATGAACGAATCGCAAGCCGATTGGCAAATCATCCAATATGCGCATTGTGGTCATACTTTTACCAATCCTGAATCCAACGATTATAACGAAATAATGGCCAAAAGAGCTTGGAACCATACGCTCTTATTTTTAGAAGAATTATTGAAATAAAGATAAAATTAGAATGAATCAAATAAAAGCATACGGAAGTCATTCGGCTACCGAAGAATTAAAACCATTGGAAATTTCGAGAAGAGAAGTTCTACCCAAAGATGTTCAAATCGAAATTCTTTATTGTGGTGTTTGTCATAGCGATATTCATACCGCGAGAAGCGAATGGGGACCAGCGAAATATCCAGTTGTTCCTGGACACGAAATTGTCGGTCGCGTAACCGCAATTGGTTCCGAAGTTCAAAATTTCAAAGAAGGTGATTTGGTGGGTGTGGGCTGTATCGTCGATTCTTGCCGAACTTGTCCCTCTTGTGGAGAAGGATTGGAACAATATTGCGAAAATGGAATGACCGGAACCTACAACAGTCCCGATAGAATTTCGGGTGGTCATACCTTGGGCGGCTATTCTGAACAAATTGTTGTGGATGAACAATATGTTTTGCGAATTCCAACCAATTTAGATATTTCCAAAGTCGCTCCTCTCCTATGTGCAGGAATTACCACTTGGTCTCCTTTGATGCATTGGAAAGTGAAAAAAGGCCATAAAGTCGGAATCATTGGTTTGGGTGGATTGGGTCATATGGGAATTAAATTTGCTCGAGCATTAGGAGCGCAAGTTGTGATGATTACGACTTCTCCCGAAAAAGGAAAAGATGCCAAATTATTGGGTGCCGACGAAGTTTTATTGTCCACAGATGCTGAAATGATGAAAGCACATGCCAATTCATTCGACTTTTTGCTGAATACAATCCCAGTTGGGCATCAAGTAAATCCGTACATCCAATTATTGAAACGCGACAAAACAATGGTGATGGTTGGTGCGATTGAACCGATTGACCCTTTACATAGCGGATTATTGGTAACCAAAAGACGTAATATTGCGGGTTCACTAATTGGCGGAATTAAAGAAACCCAAGAAATGTTGGATTTTTGTGGAGAGCATAATATTTTACCAGAAGTTGAAATGATCAACATTCAAAATATTAACGAAGCTTGGGATCGTGTTGTAAAAGCCGATATCAAATACCGTTTCGTGATTGACATGCAATCTTTGAAAGATTAATTTTAATTCGATTAGAAAAATATTGAGCTGGATAATTCCAGCTTTTTTTTATTTCTCCAACCAAATTTTAAAATCGTTTACACGCTCGCGACTCACGATCAATTCTTCATCCAGATTTTTGATGAACAGTTGATAGCGACTTCCCGAATGACTCGTGATATTATCGATATGTCGAAGATTCACAATGGCATTTCGACTAATACGGAAAAATTCTTTGGGATTCAATTGGGTTTCCAAATCACCTAAAGTTTGTTCAATCGGATATTCGCGATTCTCGTTCACTAAATAGGTTCCTTTGTTTTTCGAATAAAAACAAGAAATCTGATCGACTTGCAAGGTTTTTAAATTCGCTCCTACTTTGACTAAAAAACGTTCGCGGTATTTGTTGTCAAAATTATTGGTCAGCAAAGATTGCAATTGAAACGCATCCCAAACCACTGGACTTTGCCGTTCCTTAAATTTTCCAATGGCATTGCGAAGATCAGTTTTGTTAATTGGTTTCAGCAAATAATCAATGCTATTGAATTTGAACGCTTTTAAGGCATATTCGTCATAAGCTGTGGTAAAAATAATCGAACTTTTGGGTTGAACTTGTTCAAATATTTCGAAACTGATGCCATCGCTCAATTGGATATCGAGAAAAATCAAATCAGGTTCGGGGTTATTTTGAAACCAATTCACCGATTCTTTCACCGTATTGAGCATTGCCAAAGGTTCGATTCCTTCTTCTTGTAAAAGTTTCACCAAATACCTTGCTGCAGGTTTTTCGTCTTCAATAATGAGGGTTTTCATTGAATTTATTGCTTTAAATTTTCGCGATTTTGACGTTGTCTTTCTATTTCTTTTCGAATTTGTTTTTCGCGCCATTTCCAATTGGCAGTTGTTCCAAAAACGCGTAATCCGTGAAAAAATAAGCCAATTCCCCATCCGAAAATGGTCCAAGTAGCCCAGAAATAATTGCTATGAAACAAACTTAAATACACACAAAATGCATTGACAATCAAATAAACCGTCAAATGAATGTAAAATCCTATTTTTTCTTCGACGACTTTTTTGGCTCGTTCATATTCCCGAACCGAATAATTTTCTTCTGTTTTCATTTCAATTGTATTTGAAATTATGGAATCTTTTAATTCTTTTTGAATTAATTTGGATTTGCGTTTGAACGGTAACATCACCGCCGCAAACCAAATCATACTGCAGGTAAATCCAAAAGTTGGCCAATAGGCCCACGTATAAGCATCATCACGTAAATCCAACCAATTGAGGTAAGCGACCATTACCACATAGGTAAAAAGAATCAAATAAAATTTATGAACTTCTTCCACTGATTTCACCACAGATTCAAATTCTTGTTTTCCAAGTTTATTATTTTCTGCATTCATCGGTTTAGAAATTATTTTTAAATTCTGCACGTTCTCTTTTTCTTCGTTCCAATTCTTTACGGATCATTCGATCTTTCCAAGATTTATTATTAAAAAATCCGAACACTTCAATGGCGTGAAAAGCGACACCCATTCCCCAACCCATCAAGGGCCAATAGGACCAATCATAGCTTCCATCGCGCAAATCCAAAAAGACAAAGAAAATATTGACCACGATATAACTCGCAAAATTCCAATAAAATCCTTCCAAATCTTCGATTCGCTTTTTGGCGTTTAAAATTTCCTCTTCTGTATATTCGTTATCGATTTCCATAGCGATTATTTTTTCTGAAAGTAATGGTAGTTTCACAAGAAATTCGGTTTCTGTTTCTTGAATTTCCACATTTCGATTGGAAAAAGCGCTGTAGCGTTCCTTAATATTTTTGAGACCTTTTCCAGTACTTTCGGTTAATTTGTTTTTCTTTTGTAAATTATTGACAATCAACAATTCATCATCTTTCAATTCCACTCGAACACGCAAAGGTTCATCCGAAGAAATTCGGTTGTGTTTGATCG
The DNA here is from genome assembly GCF_040545805.1 of Moheibacter stercoris. Classification (NCBI taxonomy): domain Bacteria; kingdom Pseudomonadati; phylum Bacteroidota; class Flavobacteriia; order Flavobacteriales; family Weeksellaceae; genus Moheibacter; species Moheibacter stercoris. The sequence continues at coordinate 28,073 of NZ_JBEPMO010000017.1, read as the reverse complement.
TATTTTCCAATAATATTTGAAGCGAAAGCGGTACGATTTTCAATTCGGGATTGGCTTCTCCTATAATTTCAAATTCCAATCCGTCTTCATAACGCTTTTGGACCAAATTCATATAGGTTCGACTAAAGTTCAACTCCTCTTCTACCGAAACCAAGGATTTGTCTTTTTGTTCCAAAACATACCGATAAATAGAAGACAATTCGCCTACAAATTCTTGGGCTTTGTCTGGGTTTTCATCGATCAATCCATTCAAGACATTCAAACTATTGAACAAAAAATGCGGACCAATTTGGGATTTCAACGATTCATGTTCGGTTGTGATTTTGACGTATTTTTCCTTTTGTTCCTTAAGTTTATCGGCTTGATAGTTGAGAATAAATCGAATCAAATAAATTGTAAAGGCAATAGAAGCCGAAATCCAAATTAAGCGTTTGATTTGTTCAAATGCTTCCGCTGTAAAAATCCAAAAGATGGCTTCTTCAAAGGTTTTCCCATTGATAACCATATTCAAAACGAACAAAAAACCGCCAATGATGACACTTATCAAACTACTGAAAAACAATCCTAATCCAAATTTCTTCACGTAAGCTTCCCATTTACCGTCGGGAATCCTCATATCCAATTGATGGTAAATAAATCCGTTGGCAGCATACAAAGGAATCGTGTAAAAGCAAGTCCAGCCAAAGTATCGAATGATTTTTTCCCAAGAAGGAATCTCACTTTTATTCACCACAAAGGATGCTAATGAAAATACCGTGAATAGTAGGATGATGAGGAATAAATAGCGAATATGGACTTTTAAACTGGTCATTTTTTCGAAAGAATTTGAAATTATTTCTTACAAGTCGAGTTTAAAATTTCATCTACTTGTTCTTCGCCCCAATTGGGTTCAAAGTTATTCGGTTTTTCAGCTGGAAATAAAGTTTTGGCTTTTTCGATTTGCGGACAATAATCTTTGGGATCTTTTCCCCAAAATTCGGCACCGCCCATATTGTATTGCGCCATCAAATACATCGCACGCGGATTGTTGGGATCTAATTTTAAGGCATCTTCATAATCTTTGATAATCGCACCAGAAAGCGACATACCGTAGGTCATCGGATCCTTGGCTACTTTCACCGTTCGGAACAAAGCACGTAAGGTTAACAATTCGGATTGATTGGGATTTAAAGTTTCCAATTGAGAATACATTCCTTCTAATTCATCGACTTTTTTAATGGCTGGATCTTTCTCCATTCCAAATGCATTAATGGCACGAATGAACATTCCATAATACAAAGGCAACCAATTTTCCTTTTCCACTTTTGCGATTCGATCAAAATGTTGAGCGACTTTTTCAAAATCATCTGACGTTTTGGCTTCATTCATAGAAGTCAAAGCTTTTTCCATTTCGGTTTCATATTTTGATTGTCCTTGTACAGGAATGAAAATACTGGAAACCAATAAGAAAATAACAAAGATTAGTTGATACATAGTTGTAAATTTTATTGTTTGATGAAACAAAATTCGCTCACCAATTAAATGTATCAAAAAACTTTGGGATGAACTGTGGAATTTTTGGGATGAGTTGTTTCTCGCAAGAAAAAAGAGGATAAAAAAAAATAAATGAAGACTAATTAATAGATTTTATTAATCTTAACCAAATAACTAATAATAAGAAATCTCAAATCAGAACTTAGTTCAAAGGACTTTGATTTTAGATTAATATCCGAATTAATATTTTGAAATTCTTCGTAATTTTCTATATCAAAATAATTTACAGTTCTAAAAAATTCAAAATTCTGAATTCTACAAAATATTCTATCTATACTTGAATTTCTTACTGTAACCACATCTCCATTATCTAAAGTAAAAGGATTTAATTTCTCATTTTTTAATTCGATTAAATAAGAATCATTTAGGTTTGGTAGGATATCTATGGTTGTGCCGATTTTTGAAAATTCTTCATTTTTGTAAAATCCTTGAATCCAAACTGAGTCAGAATCAAATTCCACTAAAAAATAGGTTTTGTTTATGGAATCATATGGAAAATATTCGTCCTTATTGTTTGTATTAAAAATTAAAAATGATTTTTCTGTAGTAATCTGCATTGAGTTATTGGTAACCAGTTGAAATTCTTTAAAGAAATCATCCTTTTTATCTTCAGAAAACCTTTTGGCAGAACAACTATAAATTATAATGATAAAACAAAAAATTAATAATCTCATCGAAAAGCCTAGTTTGTAATACGATGTATATACTCAATTACCCTCTGATTGAAAACTTGCGGCTGATCGACATTGACCACGTGACCAGAATTTTCCACCACATACAATTCAGATGTTCTAAAATGTCGTTGCACAATTTTTTGTACACTCGGTAAAAACATATGATCTTCCCTTCCCATTATGTAAAAGGTTGGAATATTTAATTCTTCTTGTCTAAAAATTCGAAGTAAGGGGAAAACATCTGCCGTCAATTTGAACCATTTCAAAAATTCCTTTTGATACAATTTTTTGGCTTCGCGAATGAATAACAATCTCGATTCTTTGTGGGTATTTTTGGGCATAATGACAAATGCCAAAATCTTGTAAAGAAAGATATAAGGAATTACATTTTTAAACATATTCCCTATAAAAATTAATGCTTTCCCTTTGAAATTCAATTTCATCACAGCACCACCCATGACCATTGAAACCATTTTTTCGGGGTGTTTTTGGGCAATTTGACGAATGATGATAGTTCCTAGAGAAATACCAACGAAATGAGATTTTTGAATATTTAAATGATCCAAAACTTCTACCACATCATTGGATATGGAATCAAATGAATAACGTTTCTCAAATAATGATTTCAGATTGGATTTAGATCGTCCATGTCCACGTAAATCAACCAATAAAACATTAAAATGCTTTTTGAACTCTCGAATTTGTTTGAACCATATGGCGGAACTTCCTCCTGCACCGTGGATGAAGGTGATCCATTCTTTTGAAAATTCGTGCTGATAAACGGTGTGTGCTAACAAGAAAAATAATTTTTTAGAGCAATAACAAAAAGCTTTCCAATTCTACAAAAATAGCCTATTTGAAACTTTTTTATCGATTATTTAACAATAGAATTTATCATTTCAAATCTTTCCACCATTTCGTGAAATTTTGGAGAGAGTCATTTAAATTGACCAATTCCCCGATTTTGGGAGTTGCATAGTTTAGATTTTGCTTTTGTGCTTCTTCTGTGAATTTGTCCAAAGGTTCCCACCAAGCGTGTTGCGCCAATTTAAACTTGGAATTATGGACAGGTATTACTTTTTTAGCTTTTAAATCTTTCGCAGCTTGTACGGTTTCATTGGGTAAAAAATGAATGTATTTCCACTTTTCATTGTATTGCCCATTCTCCAAAATTGCCCAATCAAAAGGTCCAAATTCTTCTCCAATCAATTCGAAATATGGATCATATCCGGAATCTCCACCGATGAAAATTTTCATTTCACCCACCTCCAAAACAAACGAAGTCCAAAGCGTTGCATTTCGTTTAAAAGTTCGACCAGAAAAATGTCGCGCTGGAACCGCAGTCAATTTGATGTTATTTTCGAATTCTACAAAATCCTTCCAGTCCAATTCCGTTAAGTTTTCTGGTTTAAAGCCCCAATATTCCAAATGCGCTCCCACACCAAGTGCTGTAATGACTTTCTTGACTTTTGGTTTAAGTTGCAAAATTGTTTCGTAATCCAAATGGTCGTAATGATCGTGGGTAATCAATAAATAATCGATTTCAGGCAAATCTTCTACGGTATACATTTCAGATCCTGCAAAGGATTTATTGGTTCCCGCTACGGGCGAAGCATTTCCACTTAAAACAGGATCAATTAAATACTTCTTTCCATTCAATTGGATGAAATAAGAGGAATGTCCAAACCATACGAAAACATTTTCTTCGGGTTTCAAATTCTTCAAATCGTTTTTTACCGATGGAATCGAGTCAATCGGATTGCTATTAGGAAAAGATTTGAATAAGAAATCATAATATATTTTCCAAACAGAAGTTCCTTCTGCCAAAGCAGGCGTTTCACTTAAATTATGAAATTGCCCATCCCGATAATTTTTGGATTGTTCCATACGTTTCAATCGGTCACCCGAAGGCGATTTACCAAATTTCGGATGTTGCATATAAGCAAATACACCACCAAGAAATAACAACAAGAAAATACCCAATCCTATCAACATCTTCTTCCAAATTTTCTTCTTCATACAAGCAAAAACTTAATCGATTTTCTCAAAATCTAAATCTTGAAAATCATAGCTAAAATCGGTCAAAGGAGAAATCGGTTTCATTTTTAAACCCATGATTTTATTTCCTTCCATTTCTACAAAAACAAAAGCATCTGCATGTAAATAGGCATTGTCCCATTTCACAGCATAGGTATTGTCCTTGTAATAAAACATATCTCCTTGCAATTGACTAGAACGTTTGGACGTAAACCTTAATTGACGATTTTTCTCTGAAATCGTTATTTCACCAAACCAATTGTCTCGATAGGTACCTTGTAATTTTTTGGTTGAAGGATTATCTCTGTGATTTTTCCTTAATTCTACCGTACTCCAAACTTCTTCCGTTATTTTATCAGCTTCTCCTTTTGATTTTGAAATCAATTCATGCAATTCGCTCACCCAATCTTTTTCTGGCAATCCTAAATAATGATCTTTGATGGTATTGGAAATCGAAATAAATGCTACTCCTTCTTGTTGATTGGTCAACACAATGATTCCTAAATTTAATTGAGGATACATCACAATTTGCGTCACGATTCCTTCCAATCCACCCGTATGAGAAACTTCCAATTTGCCAGCAATGTCCTGAAGTTGAAATCCTAAACCATAGGCTCTAAACAACGTATTGTAAGGTGGTCTGGTTGCATAAGGCATCAGGGTTTGTGGTTGAGTCAATTCTTTCATTCTCTTTTCTGAAACCAATTGCTTGCCCTCCTTCGTTTTCCCCAAATCCAATTGAAATTGAACCCATTTTGTCAAATCATCGACGTTGGAATACAATCCAGCGGCAGCATCAAAAATAGGATTGGTATAACGGTCTATTACTTTTAATTTCCCATCAATTGGCACATGCGGAACAATGGCGTTGGATTTATCTTTTAGTAAATTCCAATTGGGAGCAGTACGATTCATTTCCAATGGATTTAAGAAATTTTCTTGGATGAAATCTGTCCAAGACTTTCCCGAAACTCGTTCTATTACAACACCAGCGATGATGTACAACAAATTATCATAATCATATTTGGTACGAAAATCAGACACAGGTTTTAAATGATGTATATTTTGAATGACATCTTGTGGCGTAAAATCATGACCATCGGGCCAAACCATCAAATCACCTGCACCCAATCCTAATCCGCTTCTATGCGTAACCAAATCACGAACGGTGAATTCCTTCGAAACATATTCGTTGTACATTTTGAATTCAGGAATATACTTTTGAACCTTATCGTCCCAATTCATTTTTCCTTGATCGACCAACATGGCAATAGCCGTTGTGGTAAAAGCTTTTGAATTTGAAGCGATACCGAAATTAGTCGAAGAATTCACTTTCTCTCCCGTCATGATGTTTGAAACTCCATAACCTTTTGCCAAAACGACTTTTCCGTCTTTTACGATTCCGACAGCAACTCCTGGAACATTAAAGGTTTCCAAGGTTTTGGCTACTAATTGGTCAACTTTCGTCTCCGAAATATTTTGTGCAAAAACAGTTGAGTATAAGAAAAGAGTTAGAATGAAAAGGAATTTGCAATTTTTTATCATAGGTATGATTCTTATTTTATACAGTGAATAATTCGTAAAAATAACCAATTCTCTTACAACTATTGCTATATCAATCTTTTTTAAATTGAAACAAATATCTATTTAAATTGAAGCAATAAATTCAATTGAAATTTAGATTTCGATTACTTTTACCGAATGAAAGACTTGATGGGAAACGCAATTTGGGATTATTATCATAAAAATAATTCCGAAGATTTACAGACCGAAACATCCATTTCTGAACTAGATGAGCTGCCTGTTGCCTATTTGTTTCGTGAATTTGACGAAATGAACAGTTTGGAAAAGAAAGCTTTGGAATTGTCCAAAGGCAAAGTCTTAGACATTGGTGCTGGAGCTGGTTCCCATAGTTTGTATCTTCAAGATCAGCGTGAACTCGAAGTTACTGCGCTCGATATTTCACCAAAAGCCATTGAAATTTGTCAAGTACGAGGAATTTCCAAATCTTCTTGTGAATCTATTTTGACACACAAAGGTGAAACCTATGATACCTTATTGCTATTGATGAATGGAACCGGTATTTTTGAAACTTTGGATAAAATTGATTCCTATCTTCAACATTTAAAATCTTTGATGAATCCAAATGGACAAATCTTAATCGACGGAACTGACATTCTCTATATGTACGAGGAAGAAGATGGTAGTTACTGCATTCCAGCCGATGAATATTACGGCGAATTGGATTATATTTTACATTATAAAGGCGAGCAAGAAGATCCCATCAAATGGCTGTATTTGGATTTTGATACGCTTGCAAATGCCGCTGAAAATAATGGTCTTGACATCGAATTAATTGTCCAGGATGGAGATTCCTATTTAGCTAAATTGCAAAGGAAAATTTAGATTTATCTATTTATTTTATTTGCATTATTAAATTAAGTTGATTTTGAATTTTATGTTTTTCTATTAAGCTTTCTTCAATTGTTGTTTCAATCTTCTTTTTTCTCCAAAAAGGATGAATTAAAATAGTTGATTTACCTAATATTTTAGTTGTTGAATCTGGGAATTCTATTTCGACTATTGATTTATAAACATAGTTTCCTTTTATATAATTTGTTGTTTTAATTCTGTTGGTTAATAAATCAGCTATTAAATTAATTCCATTATCTAATTTATTAAAATCATCACTAAAATGTGTATGATTTACACCATATCCAACTATCAATTCATTAGTATCTTTCATTAACCAAAAGGGCGAACCTTGAATTTCTAAAAATTCATCTTCATCTTCAATTTTTGCGATTAATTTTTCAGCAAAATTATCTTTTAGAAGTTTTTTAAATTCATTAAATATCCCTTTATGTCTTTGCATTAAATGAATATATATAATATATAATTCAAAAAAAAACCTTGTCAATTAAAATTAACAAGGTCTACTATTTTAAAATTATTTAGTTCTAATTATGAAATCACTCCAAGCTCTTTACCAACTTTGGTAAATGCAGCAATGGCTTTATCCAAATGTTCACGGGTATGTGCTGCAGACAATTGTACTCTGATACGGGCTTTGTCGCGTGGTACCACAGGGAAAAAGAATCCAATTACATAAATTCCTTCATTCAATAATTGATCGGCCATTTGTTGAGATAATTTGGCATCGTACAACATAACAGGGACAATCGCCGCATCTCCATCTGGAATATCAAAACCAGCGGCTTTCATTTGAGTTCTGAAATATTCCGCATTTTCCATTACTTTATCACGCAACGAAGTATTTTCTTCCAACAAATCAAAAACTTTCAACGCAGCACCCACGATTCCAGGCGCCAAAGAATTTGAAAACAAATAGGGACGAGATTTTTGACGAAGCATTTCGATGACTTCTTTTTTACCTGAAGTAAATCCTCCCATTGCTCCACCTAAAGCTTTCCCTAAAGTCGATGTGATGATATCTACTCTTCCCATTACATCATTGTGTTCGTGGGTTCCGCGACCTGTTTTCCCAATGAAACCTGTTGCGTGAGAATCATCCACCATGACCAATGCCCCATATTTTTCTGCTAAATCACATACTCCTTGAAGATTTGCTACAATACCATCCATGGAGAAAACACCATCGGTTACAATAATCGTAAAACGGTGATTTTTCGAAGCAGCATCTTTTAATTGCGCTTCCAAATCTTCCATATTGTTGTTTCTGTATCGGTAACGAGCAGCTTTACACAAACGAACACCATCAATAATGGAAGCGTGATTCAATTCGTCTGAAATAATGGCATCTTCTTCTGTAAATAAGGGTTCAAAAACACCACCATTTGCATCAAAAGCTGCAGCGTATAAAATGGTGTCTTCCATTCCCAAAAATTTTGAAATTCTTGCTTCCAATTCTTTGTGAATATCTTGCGTTCCACAAATAAATCGAACTGATGACATTCCGTACCCACGATTGTTCAACATGGCTTGAGATGCAGCAATAATTTCGGGATTATCTGATAAACCTAAATAATTATTGGCACAAAAATTTAATAATTTACTTCCGTTTTCAAGCGTTATTTCAGCTGCCTGCGCAGAAGCAATAATTCGTTCACGTTTAAATAATCCTTGATTTTGTAAATCTTCTAGTTGATTGGCTAGATGTTGTTCAAATGTTTGGCTATACATGATGCTATTTTCAATTATATTTTTAAATCCAATTTTAATCTATTCAACAAATATAAAGGATGAATTTGACAATTGAATGATGATATGAATTGAAAATTAGAATGGTTAATTTGAATAGTATTTTTATTTAAGTATTTTCGTTCCTAAATCTATTTTTATGCTTGTTTTATTCATTTTCGCCTTTATGTATTATCGAATTGCAGAACAGAACGATAAAAACAAATGGTTATGGGCAGCTGTTGGAGGGTTGGGGTATGCAACCATTCAATTCGCATTTTCCATTTTTCATGCTCTATTATTCGAAATGGGAATTTTTAACATAGGCAATCCAATCTTAATTACATTTATAATTATTGGAATCTCGGGAGGAATTATGTATTTTATCTACACACGATTGAGAAGGAAATGGGAAAGTGAAGACAATAGGTTTTCAACTGATTCTATTAATGAAATTGGTTCACAACAAAATAATCAACTTTGATACAAATACAAAATCTTACCAAACCTGACATCCCTATTGTTCAAAATTTAGCCAAAGAAATTTGGAATGAACATTATCGGAAAATCCTTTCTCAGGAACAAATCGATTATATGTTGGATTTGTTTTATTCAACCGAAAAAATTCATCAAGAAATTTCTGATGGTTATTCTTGGGAAATGGTATTTTACAATAGTTTACCCGTCGGATTTATGAGTTTAAAATATGAATTCGAAAAAGTACATTTATCCAAAATTTATCTTCATTCAGATGTACGCGGAAAAGGTTTAGGGAAAGAGCTTATCCAACATGCGATTGAATTAGCCCAAGAAAAAAACTATTTTGCAATCTACTTAAATGTCAACAAATACAATACAGACTCCATTGAATTTTACAAACAATTGGGGTTTCAGATTATTGAAGAAGGAGTTTTTGACATTGGGAATGGCTATGTGATGGATGATTACATCATGGAAAAAAATATTTAAAAATTAAATAGAAATTTTTTAGAAAGATTTTTGCAATTTTACTGCCTGACAAACAGTTAGAAATGTTTTCAATTGGAAATCTTAAATAAAAATATGCAGTTAGTCAATTTCCCGAATAAACTCAAAATTCGATTTATTCTATTATTCCTATTGATTGTGAATTTTGGAAACGCGCAAAATCGAATTCTGGAGATTGACCAACTTACTGTAAAAGCTGCTGAGGAAAATTACAAATACAATTATTCCAAAAGCGTTGAATTTGCATTAAAAGCCTATCAATTATCTTTAAAAAAATCCTATCCAATTGGATTAGTTGAAAGCCAATATGAATTAGCGTATGCCCATTATGGTATGGGAAAATATGGTGAAGGTTTGGAGTTTTTAAATAACATTACCCAAACCAACAATTCAACACTTGAAAAAAATGATCAACTTTACCTTAAGTTCACAGAATTAAAAGGAAAAATCCTATTGTGGATTGGGTTCAAAGAAAAATCTAAAGATGAATTTCTCCAATTTCTTAAACTGAGTTCTTATATAGAAGATGAAAATTTACGCAACCACAAAGAATTAAAAGCTTATTCACTTTTGGGAATAAATGTCGAGGACGATAGTACTAAATATTATTCATTAAAAGCAATTTCCTATCAAAAGAAAATCAAAGATTCCAAAGAATTCATTCTACCTTATGTGAATCTGGCAAGGTACTATTTAAAACGTGAAAATAATTTAGATTCGGCGACCTATTTTAACCAGTTAGCTAGTAAAATTGCAATAGAAACCAATTCAAGATATTTATTTTTAACAAGCCTACAAGATGCCGAATTGGAGTACCAAAAGGGGAATTTCGATAAGGCTCAAATCAAAGCGAAATCCGCATTGAGATTGGCAAAAGAACAAAACCGAGGTTTGGAAATTTTAGAAGCTTACCAACTGATATCTGATAATTACGCTCAACAGAATTTATACAAAGAACAAAGCTTTTATTTGAAAAAGTATATTGAAGTAAATGATAGTATAAGAAATGACTTAAGATCTGACTTATTCAGTGAAATAGTGTCGATGGAAACTGAAATTATAAATCAACAGAGAAAAACACAAAAAATATTCACTGTTATGATGATTGCTTTTCTAATTTTAATAGTCTGTCTAGCTTTTTTAGGTTATAGAAGTTTAAAGCATAAACGAAAAGCAAAAAGAAACAAGGAGATTATACTTACCAAAGATATCGAAGTAAAAAATCTACAATTAAAACTTGAAAAGGATCATGAAGTAGACCTTTTGGACATTGCGCAAAACAATCCTAAAGAATTTCCAGCAAGATTTTCAGAGATTCATAAAGAATTTATAGATAAATTATTGAAAATTGAACCTAATTTGGTCGCATCTGAGATTACTTTTTGTGCCTATTTAAAATTAAAATTTTCCACAAAGGATATTGCCAATATCATGTATGTGACCCCTAAGGCAATTCAAAATAGAAAGAATAGAATTCGCAAAAAGCTGAATATACCGTCAGAAGAAGACATCTATGTATGGTTCAACAAGTTATAAATCATTTACCACAACCTACCACATACCTACCATATGCCTTTATATGGGAGGAAAAAGTTTGGTAACTACTTGATTTTGAGAATACATTTGCGAAATAAAATTTGAAAAACGGATTTTAAAGTAATCAAATTTGTTTTTTGAGATTTTCCTAGGAAATATCAAATTTAACCAGAAGAAGTTTTTATTTCCAATCATAAATTAAAAATTCTAAATCTTTTTAAAATAGAATTTGATTTAATAAATGTTATTCGAAATTGAAAAGAAGCTGGTAGTAAAATGAAAGTTAAAAATTTAAAAAATATAGTTGGTTAGGAATCAGGAATGAAAGTTATTAGTTAAAAACTAAGCTTTGAAGCAAGCAGTAACCTAGAACGGTTTAGGGAAGAATTAGGGTTATTGAAATGTAGTAGTAGCAGAAATAACAGAAGTGAAAATGAAGGAGATAGTAAATAGACACGTTTCAGTTCTTGGGATAAATGCTTGCTTCAGTTCCTGAAATATCAAATAATGTAGATTAATGATAACCAAAATAAAACAATTAGTTAGTCATCTCATGTGTTTTATTATATACTAGGGGTTTTTCATGCAAACCCAATTTTCAAGAAGAAGTTCTATCTAGTGGGCTTCTTTTTTTTGTATAATCAATTCAGCTATTAAAATTGAATAAAAAAAAGGTCAAATTACGAATAACAAGACCTTTATCAGAAGTTAATTATTGTTTTAAATAGATCATTTAAACCAACCTAAACGAATATCTTATATCGTATATCCAATTTCAATATTACTTCTTCACAAACTTCGTCAAAATCACAATCGACTGACCTTCTACTTTCCCTTCGATTTGTTCCACATTATCGTGCACCAAACGAATGTTACGAACCGCCGTACCGATTTTTGCTGTCAAAGAAGATCCTTTCACATCCAAATCCTTGATTAAGGTCACCGTATCACCGTTTTGAAGAATATTCCCATTGGAATCTTTGTGCAATTGAACCGAACCATCGCCCATATGATCGCCAGAAGCCTTCGCCCATTCCAACATTTCATCTTCCATATACATCATATCCAAAGCATCTGCTGCCCAAGATTCATTTCGAAAACGATTCAACATACGCCAAGAAACCACTTGTACACCTGGAACTTCGCTCCACATAGAAGTTGGCAAAATTCTTTCCCAATATCCCGCATCGGGTTCTTCTCTTTTTTCGATTTGAGCCAAAACTTTATCGGATACCAAAATGGTTCTTTCGGGCTCGTTTCCAGAAGTAGGTTGAACTTCGTAAAAATTAAGATTACCTGTTTCGCCGCTGATTTCACATACTCCGCCGCTTCTTTCCTTTACAATGTTGTCTAATTTCATTTCTAATTTGTTTTGCGAATTTCGAATAACGAATTTCGAATTCCCGCAAATTTAAGATTTAAAATGAAATTAGTACAAGGCTATTTTTCATTTAAATAACGCCAATACCGTTTCGGAACGTGCTGTAAATGAAGTTTCGTATTTTTCCGTTCTTGAATATTCGTCGTTTTGAAATAATCCTTCCACAATAAATCATACAATTCCTCTTTTTCATCGTTCAATTGCAAAGCAGGAAGTTGTGTATCGACCGAAGTTTTGAATTCATTGAACGTCAAGGTAACCGACTGAACCGAATTCAAATCATAGAAAATTCCATACTTGCGACGTTCATCATAAATCAACCAAGTTTGGTCAGCATATCGATCTTTGAAATGTTTTTGAATCAAAGGAATCACATTAAAATCAGGCGAAATGATTGCATAAAACAATCCATCTGCGGCTTTTTTAAAGCGAATGAAGGCTTTCATACGATGTCTTTCTCTACTTACCGATTTGGCCATTTGCGAAATCGCCAAAACATCGGGATCAGCGAAATTCTTGGCATATTTTCCTCCGTGAATGAAAACTTTTCGCGCCAGATGAAACAAATGCTGAAAGATATCGGGCTTTTCCGATAAATAAGACGAATAGAATTTCGATTTATCTTCCGGATTCACCTTTTCTACAAAGGCTTTCCAAACGCGATCCGCTTTTTCTTCCTCAGAATGAATTTCTTTGGTCGGAAGAAATATGGAAGGCTGATAAAACCGTTCCGAAACTACTTGAACCTGATGTTCTTTGGCCGAAAATGATTCAAACACACAACACAATAAACCCGTGAAACTTCCGTCAAATTTGTACAAAATCATACCGCAAAAAGATTCAATTGTTGAGGATCTGTCTTCAAATATTTGGATTGACTTTCACTTAAAATAAGATGCTTTATCTGATTGGTTTCCAGATCTTTTGATGGAATTGGAGAGTCGTTACAAACCAAAAAATATTTCGCTCGATTGTACGCAATTCCCAATTTTTTCAATTGATAAATATGAATTCGTCCAAATCGTCTTGCTTGAATAATTTTCTTGGCGGACTTCACTCCTACGCCCGGAATTCGCAAAATCATTTCGTAATCAGCCGTATTGATATCCACCGGAAAAAAATGCGGATTTCGAAGCGCCCAACTCAATTTCGGATCGACTTGTGTATCCAAATTCGGATGCGTATCGTTCAAGATTTCCTGAATTTCAAATCCATAAAAACGCAACAACCAATCGGTTTGATACAAACGATTTTCACGCATCAAAGGTGGTTGCGACCCCATCATCGGCATATTGGCATCATCCCGAACCGGAATATAACCCGAATAATAAACCCGTTTCAGATTGAAATTTTTGTAATAGGCATCGGCTGTATACATAATTTCCTTGTCGGATTCGGGTGTTGCGCCAACAACCATCTGCGTACTTTGTCCAGCAGGAACAAATTTTGGCGTGGATTTGATGATTTTTCGTTCGTTTTTGAATTGAATCAATTTATCCTTTACAATACCCAATCCTTCCTGAACTTCTTTGTGGGATTTTTCAGGTGCAACCAATTTCAAGCCCATTTCGGTTGGCATTTCCAAATTGATACTCAAACGATCGGCGTACAAACCTGCTTCGTATAACAATTCCTCAGATGCTCCCGGAATCGATTTCAAATGAATGTATCCATTGAAATTATGTTCCAAACGAAGTTTCTTCGCCACTTTCACCATTCGTTCCATCGTGAAATCAGCATTTTTGAAAATTCCGGAACTTAGAAACAAACCTTCAATGTAGTTGCGTCGGTAAAATTCGATTGTCAATTCCACGACTTCATCCACCGTAAACGCAGCACGCTGAACATCATTGGAACGACGAGAAACACAATAGGCACAATCGTAAATGCAGAAATTGGTCAACAAGATTTTGAGCAAAGACACACATCGACCATCCTCTGTGTAGGTATGACAAATCCCATTTCCCGTATCCCCCAAACCTTTGTTGGTGTTTTTACGATTGCTTCCGCTTGATGAACAAGAAACGTCATACTTGGCAGCATCGGCCAAAATGGTCAATTTCTCTCGAATCCTATCCCACATTTTCGCTTAATTTTGCTCAAAATTAAGTACCGAAAACGACAATATACGTCCGAGTAAATGTTAATTAACAGATTAAAAATCCTAAAGTTTTCTGAATTGATTTAGCCGTGAATGGTTTCTTTTGTGCCGTAACTTTTAATCAATTCGCCTTCAAAATCCAACCATTCCTTCCAACGTTTTTCTACATCAATTTCGCCTGCGTATTTACGCGCAAAACCTAAGAAAACCGTATAATGATTGGCTTCGGAAACCATCAATTCGTGGTAGAATTTGGCTAATTTTTCATCTTTAATGTTGGTTGACAAAACACGAAAACGCTCGCAACTTCTGGCTTCAATCATTGCAGCAAACAACAATCGATCGATGAAGGCTTCTTCGCGAGTCGCATTTTTCTTACAGAATTTCACCAATTGATTGACATAATCGTCTTTGCGCTCACGACCAAATTCGTAGCCACGTTCCAAAATAATATCGTGCACCATTTTGAAATGTTGCATTTCTTCGATGGCAATTTCGCTCATTGTCGAAACCAAATCAGGTAATTCCGCATTGTTGATGATCAAATAAATCGCATTGGAGGCGGCTTTTTGTTCGCACCAAGCGTGATCGGTTAAAATTTCTTCTAAATTTTGTTCCGCTATATTGGCCCATCTTGGGTCGGTCGCTAATTTTAATCCTAACATTTTCTTGCAATTAAAAAACCCTGTCAAGGTTAAAAATTTTGATGTGAGACAACCTTGACAAGGTTCACGAAGTTTAACCTATTTTGATTCAACTGCAAATTTCGGATATTTACCCGATGAAACAAAACAAAGTCTTGTTTATTGGTTTGGTTTGGCCAGAACCTACTTCTTCTGCTGCCGGAAAACGAATTATTCAATTAGTAGAATTCTTTCTAAATCGTGGTGATCAAGTGATTTTCAGTTCAGCAGCTGCCAAATCCGAATCGAGTTTTGATTTCAGTACATTGCGAGGTGGAACCACTTCTTTGTCATTGCGAAAAACCGACTCCTTGTCATTGGGAGGAGGAACTTCCTTTACGTCATTGCGAGGAGGGACGACGAAGCAATCTCAAAACCTTGTTACCGAATTCCCCATCGAACTCAATTCTTCATCCTTCAACGATTTCATCCAAGAATTGCAACCCGACATTGTGGTGTATGATCGTTTTGTTTCGGAAGAACAATTTGGATGGCGCGTACGAGAAGTTTGTCCGAATGCTTTGCAGATTCTCGATACAGAAGATTTGCATTTTTTAAGAGCCGCACGAGAAAAAGCATTCAAAAAATCAGAAGAAGTTGATTTGTACAATGAAACAACCTATCGGGAAATTGCTTCTTTGTTGCGATGCGATTTAAATTGGATGATTTCAGAAGCGGAAATTGATTTGTTGACGAACCAATTCAATCTTTCAAAAACTTTGTTTCAATATATTCCTTTTTTGGAAGAGGAAATTTCCACTGCGAATTTCATTTCTTATCAAGACCGTAAAGATTTTATATTCATCGGAAACTTTTTGCACGAACCCAATTGGCAAACGGTTTTGAAACTCAAAAAGGAGATTTGGCCAAGAATTCGAAAAGAACTTCCAATTGCCAAATTGCATATTTACGGAGCTTATCCGACACAGAAAGTCTGGGATTTACACAATGAAAAAGAAGGATTTTTGGTTCACGGAAAAGCGGAAAATGCCAAGGAAGTAATTGCTCAAGCCCGAATTTTATTGGCTCCTCTCCCATTTGGTGCGGGACAAAAAGGTAAATTCATCGATGCGATGCAAGTCGGAACACCGATTGCGACCAATTCGATTGGTGCAGAAGGTATGTTTGACCAAGAAATTCCAGGAATTAAATCCGATGATTTGGAGGAATTTGTTCAAAAAACAATTGAATTGTATTCCGACGAAATTCTTTGGACAAAATCACAAGAATTAGGCGTGAAAATTCACAATGAAAAATTTCAAAAGGAAACGTTTTATTCCAATATGGAAGAACAAATTCAGTTTCTACAAGCAAATTTAGAAAAGCATCGACAACAAAATATTCTAGGAAAAACTCTTCAACAAACTAATCATAATGCATTGAAATACATGAGTTTATGGATTGAGGAGAAAAACAAGAAATAGTATTAAGTACTGAGTAGTAAGTATCAAGATTATAGAACTTTGTGGTTTTATAAATTTCTGATTTGAGATTTTAGATTGTAGAATTTTTTAAACATTAAGGCATTAAGAATCTTTAAAGTTTATAAAACAATCTATTGTCTATTGTCTATTGTCTATTGTCTATTGTCTTTTCTCTAAAACTATGAACACCTGTCCGCCGAAGGAGGAATAAACTTTAAACCTGAAACTTCATTCCAATCCAACCTTTTTATTGTAATTTGCATCTACTATTGAAAAACCTTTTTATGAAAAAATTATTTTTTCTATTATTCACCTTAACCTTCTCTTTGTCAATGGCTCAGAAAAAAATTAATTATGAATCCAAGTGGAAAACCATCGAAAAGGCAGAGTCCGATGGTCTGCAAAAAAGCAATTTAAGTCTTGTCAATGAGATATTTGACCAAGCCAAAAAAGATAAAAACACCCAACAAATCGTAAAATCTTTGTTGTATCAGTCCAAAATTTTACTGCAAACAGCAGAAGATGAAGAAGAAACTCATCTGAACATTGTGCAAAATTTCGAAAAGGAAATTGCCAATGCCAAAGTTGTGAACAAAGCAATTTTAAATTCGCTTTTGGCGGAATTGTATTTCAATTATTATCAGGTTCACCAATGGGAAATCAACGATCGAACGGAAACAGCAGAAAGTACAGGTGCTGATTTTCGTTTTTGGACGGAAAGTAATTTCCAGAAAAAGTCTTTGGAATTATATCGTGCTTCTTTAGAAAATCCGCAAGAATTGCAAAATGAATCCATCGAAAATTGGTCTTATTTGTTGAATTCAGTAAAGGAAACCCAGAATTTACGTCCTACTCTGTATGACCTTTTGGGACATCGATACATTCAATTCCTTCAAACAGAAGATAGCTATTTTTATGGATCGAATTACAACCAAAAAGAATCCGATGAAAAGCGTGAAGAAATGCTGAAAATCTACCAAGATTTAATTGCATTTCATACCAAAGCCAATAACCAAAACGCTTATTTGTACAACCAAATGGAATTGTACAATTTGGGAACACTTGATCGAAATTCACCTGAATTTTACGCGCAAATTGAAAGCCTTTCCAAAAAATTCCCAAATGCAGAATATACAGCTAATGTATTGTTTGAATTGGCGCAACTTCAATTGAACAAGCGATACAATACACCCGATATCGATTCTAAAACCTATAAAATCCACACAGAAGAAGCTTTGGCTACTTTGAAATCCATCCAGGTAAGATTTCCGAAATCCTTAGTTATAGAAAATGTAAAATCTTTGGAAAAAGAAATTTTGGCCAAAACATTCAACATTTCCATTGAGAAATTCATTCCAACTAATGTCAATACGCCTTTTGTGGTTTCGCATAAAAATTTGAATCAATTGCATTTTAAAATACTTCGCTTCAAAACTTTGGAAAAAGATTTGGTTTATGAATTTAACTATGCATCTGATAAAAACAAACAAGCAGCTTTCAACGCGATTTTAAAGGCATTTCCAACTGAAAAAGAATTTGACCTAAACTTGAAATCTTTTGATGATTATAAGGAATATTCGACCGTTGCCAAATTAGATCCTTTGCCAGAAGGTCGTTATTTGGTGTTGGTTTCCAATGATCCCGATTTCCAAGTTGGAAAGGAAAATTCGACCATAATGTTTCAATATTTGAATGTTTCGAATTATGCCATCACCTTTCGCGAATCTGAATTTTTGGTAACCGAACGAATTTCGGGAAAACCCGTTCCGAAAGTTGCGGTAGATGTTTTTCAAATTAAAAATCGAATGAATGTTGAAAAAGTGGAAACAATTACAACCAATGAATTTGGGATGGGTAAAATTGGAAATTCCAACAATAATTATCGAAATTTAGAATTTGCAGTAAAAGGTGAATCGGTGCGTTATTCGACCTATGTGTACCGCCAAAATGAGCCTGCTAAAAAAGAAACCACATACAGCACGAAAATATTTTCGGACCGATCCATTTATCGTCCAGGTCAAACCATTTATTTCAAAGCGATTAGCTACGAAGAAAATGCAAAAGAAGACCGAAAAGTCTTGACCCATAAAAAAGTTACGGTAAGTCTTTACGATGTGAATTCCCAAAAAGTATCGGAATTGCAGTTGACTTCCAATGAATTTGGTTCGGTTTCGGGTGAATTCATTTTGCCGAATTCTGGATTGACTGGAAATTATCGTTTGCAAACTTCGATTGATGGAGTGAACAATAATTATTACGCCAATTCCCATTATTTCAGTGTGGAGGAATACAAACGTCCGCGATTTGAGGTGAAATTTGACGATGTAAAAGACATTTTCAAATTGGAAGAAGAAGTTACTGCCAAAGGAACGGCTACGGCTTATTCGGGTGCAAACATCGACAATACCAAAGTTACGTATCGCGTGTACCGTCAAAAGATTTATCCGTATTGGCCTTGGTGGAAACGTGGTTATTTTCCTGGAAACGAACCGGCAGAAGAAATCATCCACGGCGAAACCACAACAGATGCCGACGGGAAATTTGTCGTAAAATTCCCAGCAAAACCTGCTCCCGACGAACAAAATCCAATGCGAAGAGGAAGTTCAGCTGAAAATGCTCGTACCTATACGTATCGAATTGAAGCCGATGTTACCGATTTGAATGGTGAAACTCGTTCTTCTCAACAATCGATTACAGTAGGCGATTTGCGTTATACCTTGGACATTCCATTGGCACAAAATATTGATTTAGCCAAATTGGAGGAAATTCCAGTTGATACACGAAATTTAAACGGACAATTTTCGGAAGCAAAAGGTCAAATTACCTTGACGAAAATCAATCCGCCTGAACGAATTTTACGAAATTCTCCTTTACGTGAGACCGATTATAATTTGTATTCCAAAGAAGAATTCATTTCCTATTTTCCAAACGAACCTTATGGCAAAGAAAACCAAAAGGAAAATTGGGCAAAAGAATCGCCTGTCTTGAATGCTTCGTTTGATACGTCCAAAGAAAAATCGGTGAAAATAGAACCGAAAAACTGGAAAGAAGGTTATTATCTTTTGAAAGCTTGGATTGTAGATGGGAAAGATTCGATTCCTTCCGAGAAATTGGTGTATTTGTACAAAACCAACAAAGAACAACCGATTGACAAAGAAATCTTTGCTGCGAGTTTGGATAAAAACGAATACAAACCGGGCGACAAAGCGACGTTGAAATTTTCATCGGCTACCGAAAACTCCGAAGTTTTGGTACAATTGGAAGCCAATGGAAAAATCATCAAAACGGAGAAAATCCAGTTGAATAATTCCACAAAATCCTTCTCTTTCCCGATTGAGGAAAGCTACAAAGGAAATGTCTATGTGAATTATTTCTTCTCGAAATTCAATACGGCCCAACAAGGTCAACTCACTGTAAATGTGCCTCACGAAGACAAATCTTTGAAAATTACTGCCGGAACCATCCGAAATAAATTACTTCCGGGACAAAATGAAACTTGGGAATTGACCGTAAGCGGACAAGGAAAAGAGAAATTTATGTCGGAAGTTTTGGCGACGATGTACGATGCTTCATTGGATCAATTCCGTTCACAATCCAATAGCTTCCCGATGTTCCGTTCCAACAATGGAACACGCTTTACCGTTTGGAATTCTTACCAAAGTTTTGGACTGATTGGTTTCAACCAATTGTCTTATGACCGAAATACCTATTACTATCCGCAAAATGAATTGGTTTTCACTGATTTTAACTGGTTCGGGTTTCATTGGGATCGATATATCAATGGAAATTATGGTTATTTTGATGAAGTTATAATAGGAGGAATACGAATGGAAGCTGCTGCACCTGTAGCTAGTGCTGTTGCTAGTGCAGAAGAAATTACCGTAGATGATGCATTAAATGGAAGAGTTGCAGGTATACAAATGAGAGAAAAAAGTGCGGATTCCATTGCAAATATGATTTCTAACTTGGATCCAAATTCTCCAAATGCAGAACAAACTTCATTTGAAGAAAAATTAAACAACGTCCAAGCCCGAAAAGCTTTACAAGAAACAGCTTTTTTCTATCCGAACATACGCACCGATGAAAACGGAAATTTCAAAATCCAATTCACGACACCAGAAAGTTTGACTTCTTGGAAATTGATGACAACGGCTCATACGCCAGATATGCGCACGGGATATTTCGAAACCACAGTTCAAACCCAAAAAGATTTGATGGTGGTTCCCAATCCGCCGAGATTTTTACGCGAAGGAGATCAAATTACCTTTTCGTCCAAAGTCACCAATTTATCGGACAAAGCTTTAAGCGGTCAAGCCAAATTACTTTTGTTTGATGCCTTCACAATGCAACCCGTTGATGTCGAATTTGGCAATACTAATGCGACGAAAAACATCAATGTAGAAAAAGGAAAATCGGACGAAGTTTCTTGGACCTTGAACATACCAAAAACGCACCAAGCGATTGTGTACCGCGTGGTGGCTTCGGCTGGTGATTTTTCAGATGGTGAAGAATCGGTTTTACCAATTTTGACCAATCGTATGATGGTAACCGAAACTTTACCGATTCACGTTCGTGAAGGACAAAACAAAACCTTTAGGTTGGACAAATTGAAAAACAATACGTCGAAATCCTTGGACAATTTCAAATTGACCTTTGAAATGACGACCAATCCGATTTGGTATGCAGTATTCTCTTTGCCGTATTTGCGCGAATATCCCTACGAGTGTTCCGAACAAGTTTTCTCCAGAATGTATGGAAACTTGATTTCACAGCATATCATCAATTCCAATCCGAAAATCAAAACGGTTTTTGATGATTGGAATGCCAAAGGCGAATTGAAATCGAAATTGGAACAGAACGAAGAATTGAAAGCTTTGTTATTGGAAGAAACGCCTTGGGTGCGCGATGCCGAAAATGAAGAAGAACAAATGAAACGAATTGCGGTTTTGTTTGACTTAAACAGAATGCAAAACGAATTACAATCGGCCTACAACAAATTGAAAAACAAACAATCGTCCAACGGTGGTTTCCCTTGGTTTGAAGGCGGCGATGAAAGTCGATACATCACTACGCACATCGTTTCGGGATTGGGTCATTTGAAAGCAATGGGCATCCATCCAGAAGAAAAATTGGATGTGAATTTGAATTCAATTTTGGATGGCGCCATTCGATTCATCGACAACGAAATGAAAAAAGAATACGATCGTTATTTGAAAAACAAAGACTATGAACCTTCGTACTACAGCGGAATTCAGTATTTGTATGCGCGTTCTTATTTCTTGGAAAAATATCCGTTGGATGCCAAAGGAAATGACATCAAAAATTATTTCTTGAAGAAATTTGACCAATCGAAATTTGATGAGTCTTTGCAAACCCAAGCGATGATGGCGATGATTTACAACCGATTTGACCAGAAGGCAAAAGCCCAAAAAATCTTGACTTCAGTGAAAGATCATTCGATTGAATCCGACGAAATGGGAATGTATTGGAAATCCAACGTTGCCGGATGGTATTGGTACCAAGCTCCAATTGAAACCCAAGCATTATTAATTGAAGCTTTTGATGAAATCACAACTGATGTTGAAGCAGTCGAAAGTATGAAAGTTTGGTTGTTGAAAAACCGTCAAACCAATCAATTGGAATCGACCAAAGCCACAACCGAAGCTGTATTTGCTTTGATGAGCACAGGGAAAGATTGGATGAATGCCGAAGAAGGAATTTCGGTGAAAATCGGTAATTCTAATTTATCCTTCGACAAGCTCAGGATGACGGGTTCTGGTTATGTAAAAACTTCTTGGAACAAAGAAGAAATCAAACCCGAAATGGCAGAAGTCAATGTGCAAAAAACTTCTCCAGGTGTTGCTTGGGGAGCACTTTATTGGCAATATTTTGAAGATTTAGACAAGATAACCACGGCACATACAGGAGTAAAATTCCGCAAAGAATTGTTCTTGAAAAAGAATTCAGCTAACGGACCTGTTTTGACCAAAATCACCGAATCCACTCCGATTCAAATTGGAGATTTGGTAACCGTTCGTTTGGAAATTCAAACCGACCGCGAAATGGAATTCATCCATATCAAAGATATGCGTGCCAGCGGATTTGAGCCAACCAACGTGATTTCGACCTACAAACGCCAAGGAAGATTGGGTTATTACGAATCGACTCGTGATGCGGCAACGAATTTCTTCATCGATTATATGCCAAAAGGTGTCTATGTTTTCGAATACGATGTTCGCGCCAACAATGCCGGAAATTTCTCCAACGGAATTACGAGTTTGCAAAATATGTATGCACCAGAATTGAGTGCACATTCTGAAGGAATTAGAGTTCAGATCAAATAATTTTATATGCCTTGTCGAGGATTCAAAATCTTGACAAGGCTTTTTTTTAAAACTATGAACTATAGAGCCGAAGCAAATACTGAAAACTTTAAATTAAAACTTGAAAAACAAACAGGTGATTCTACTCCTATTTGGTTATTCACACCAAAAGTATTTAATGGTAAAAGTTTTATAGGAAAAATAGAGAATTCATCCTTTCATTTAAGGTTAAATTCCTTTTTTCCACCTCAAAAAATGATTTCAATTAAAGGTAATTTCAAAAAAGAAACTGAAAATAAATTTCTAGTAGAATTTTCAATTGGTATATCTCGATTTGCCAAAATTTGGAATATATCCGTATTTTTTATTGCTGTTTTCATTTTTAACTACCTCACTTTTGTTCAAGAATCAAAATTTGATTGGCGAGTGAATTTTGGAATTCTATTCATATTTTTATGGGCATTTTTCATATCTAAATATTTTTATAGAAATGCCAAAGCAGAATTCATTCAAAAACTAGAATTAACGAATGTCCAGAAGATTGATTAAATAATTAATCATATTTTATACATTGAAAAAATTCTCAAATTCATCAAGAATAATTCTAAATTCAAAAAAAGATTTGCATTTAAAAATTTAATTTTTAGATATTTGCAGCCGAAAACAAATAATTAACTCAAAAAAACGAAGAAAGCGTATGTTCAATTTAAGCATCAATCAGCAAGAGAAATCACCTAAAAATGGTGAGGACTTTCTTCGTGTTTTCTTCTATTCTTGATTCAAAAAATTCAAAATAATGGAAAGCCCGAAGATGAAAATTCGGGCTTTTTTTATGAATTATCTTTTTAAAAATCCCGAATTCTGATGGAAATTAGGTGAAACCTAAACCAAACGAAATCCTGTTCAATGGACATTTCGTGAATCATCAAATGAAAAACAATGGGAAATAAAATTTCCGGGAAAGACTTTATCAAAATCGGCTTTCCCAAAACGAATAAGATCAATATTGCCCTTGGGCAAATCAATCGATATAGAAAAAAAGAGAAAAAAGAACGAATTTTAAACGAAGCCAAATTGGTTTTGGCGAATCCTGAAAATTATCAAGGCGATGGAACTTGGGGGAAATTAGCCGAAAGTTTGATTAATCCAGTTGAAATAAAACGACACGAACTCAATTCAACGCGAGCGCCCTTTACCCTATTTGGGGAAAATGAAATCGACGAAGCATCCAAATTTCAATTGTACGATGCCTTGAAATTACCGATTTCGGTAGCGGGTGCTTTGATGCCCGATGCGCATTTTGGTTATGGATTACCGATTGGAGGCGTTTTGGCAACTGAAAATGCGGTAATTCCGTATGGGGTTGGTGTAGATATCGGCTGTCGAATGAGCCTTTCCGTTTTTGATTTACCTGCGGAATTTATGAATGGCAAAATCGAAAAATTGGAAAACATCTTGAAAGATCATACCAAATTTGGAATGCGTGAAGTGCATAAAGTCAAAGCAGATCACGAAGTTTTCAGTTGGTCTGAATTTCAAGAAATCCCCTTGGTGAAGTCTTTATTGGACAAAGCTTATGCGCAATTGGGAACTTCGGGTGGCGGAAACCATTTTGTGGAATTTGGAGTTGTGGAATTAATGGAAGCGCGTAAAGATTGGAAAATCGAAGCGGGAAAATACCTTGCGGTTTTGTCGCATAGCGGATCTCGTGGTTTGGGCGCCAACATCGCGAAACATTATACGACTTTGGCTTCCAAACAAACGCCTTTACCAAAACAAGTACAGCATTTGGCTTGGTTGAATTTGGATACGCACGACGGACAGGAATATTGGCGCGCGATGAATTTAGCAGGAGAATATGCCAAAGCTTGTCACGATGATATTCACCGAAGAATTTCCAAAGCTTTGGGACATAGAATTGTGTTGAACATTGAAAACCACCACAATTTTGCTTGGAAAGAAATTCACCAAGGAAAAGAAGTGATTGTTCACAGAAAAGGTGCAACTCCTGCGGGAAAAGGCATTTTGGGAATCATTCCAGGATCGATGACCGCTCCGGGATTTATTGTGGAAGGTTTGGGAAATGAAGCAAGTTTGAATTCGGCTTCTCACGGCGCTGGAAGAAAGTTTTCTCGTGCCAAAGCCAAAGCAAAATTCACCAAATCCGAAATCAAACAAGAATTGAAAATGCACGGAGTAAGCTTAATCGGTGGAAATTCAGACGAAGCGCCAATGGCCTATAAAAACATCCACAAGGTGATGAAATGCCAAGAAGATTTGGTTCGTGTAATTGGAACTTTTACGCCAAAAGTGGTGAGAATGGATAAGTGATTGGGAGTTACGAAGGACGAAGGACGATGTACGATTTACGATTTACGATTTTAGATTTTTGATTTCAGATTTAGGATTTCAGATTTTTGATTTAGGAATTAGAAACGTTTTTTCGTCGCAGGAGAATCACACTTTAAACATTGAACTTTAAACTTTAAACTCTTGTCCACCGAAGGAGGATTAAATTTCCCTCGAGTTAAATAAAAAAATAAATTATGTCAAAACGAATACTACAAATAACCGCAGGTCGCGGACCAGAAGAATGTACTTGGGTTGTTGCTCAGGTGTTGAAAATCTTGTTGGACGAAGCCAATCAATTGGGATTGAATCCGACGATGATTCATAGGGAAGTTGGAAATATCAACGGAACGGTACTGTCAGCGACTGTAATGCTGGAAGGGAAAAATCTGCAAGAATTTGTGGATTCCTGGAAAGGAACGATTCAATGGATTGGTCAGAGTCAATTTCGAAAGTTGCACAAACGCAAGAATTGGTTCATTGGAATTTTTGAATTGGAATCTTTCCAACCCGTGATGTTCAACGAAAAAGATTTTGAGTACCAAGCGATGCGCAGTTCAGGTGCGGGCGGACAAAATGTAAACAAAGTCAATACGGCAGTTCGGGCGATTCACAAACCTTCGGGACTTGCTGTGGTGACGATGGATAGCCGTTCGCAGCACCAAAACAAAAAATTGGCAACCGAACGATTGTTGGAAAAATTGAACGAAGAAAATTTGAAATCGATTCAAAACCAAATCCAAACGGAATGGCAAAATCAAACCGAAGTTCAGCGCGGAAATCCGACGCGAATTTTCAAAGGTTCGGATTTCAAAAAACAGAAAACCGAGAAGAATTTCAAATCGGAACGACAAAAATTAAAACGTGATGTAGGGAAGAATTTGGAAGATTAATCTCCATCAATTCAAGTAAATCAGAAAAAACTAAAAAGAAAATGAAAACATTAGATAAACATTTATTCAAAGCATTGGACAATTATCCGTTCAACCTTTTGGAAACGATCGAATCCTTGGAATATGCTTTGTCGGCCAACAACCAAAACACTTTGGCATTATGCCTTTTGGGAAGAATTTATTCGGAGCAATTGATGGATTACGAAACAGCGAAAGAGTATTTTTCGGAAGCCATTTCGATTAATTTACACGCTTTGGACGTTTATCCGTACTACATCGAAACCTTGATTTTGAATGAGGATTTTAACGAAGCGCATCGATTAATTGATTTCGCAATGACGATCAAAGGAATTTCTAAAATTGAAATCTTGAAGAAAAAGATTTGGTTGTTGGAAGTTCAACGCGAATTCAAATTGGCAAAAAAAGCGTTGAAGGATTTTCAATTGCATTTAACGGATTCTTATTACAATAGTTTCGTAGAGGAAACTAAAACTCGATTGAATGGGAAAATCAAACCCAAAAAGAAAAAGAATTCCAAAAAAGAAAAATCCCTGAACTGATCAGGGATTTTCGTTTTTAAACCAAAAGATTGAATGAATTTTATCCTAAATTTGAGAAAATTCCAACCAATTTTAAAAAATGAAAGCGATGAAGAAATTTTACGTATTGATAATTTTAGGATGGTTGGGAATGGTATATTCATTTGGGCAACAAACGAAAAAGGTCTTGTTTATTGGCAACAGCTACACCGCTTCCAATAATCTTCCATTGCTAATCGATCAAATGGCCAATTCCACTGGAGATGACTTGATTTATGATAGTAACACACCAAGCGGATATACCTTAAAGCAACATTCCAGCAACGCTACTACCCTATCCAAAATCAATCAAGGCAATTGGGATTATGTTGTTTTGCAAGACCAAAGCCAATATCCGTCTTTATCTGACAATTTCGTAGAAACAAACGTTTATCCTTATGCAGAAGCTTTGAACGAAACAATTCTAGGAGCAAATTCATGTACCGAAACCATTTTTTATGCGACTTGGGGAAGAAAAAATGGCGATGCGCAAAATTGTCCCAATTGGCCACCCGTTTGTTCCTATGAAGGAATGGATAATCTTTTGCAAGAGCGATATCGATTTATGGCTGATGAAAATGAAGCTTTACTTTCACCTGTATCTTGGGTTTGGCGCTATATTAGAGAAAATTACCCTAACATTGAATTGTACACCTCAGACAATAGCCATCCTTCCTTGGCTGGTTCCTATGCTGCAGCTGCAACTTTTTATACGATTTTATTTGGAAAAAATCCGATTCAAATACCTTTTGAAAGTGGTTTAAGTCCAGAAGTTGCGGTTCAATTAAAAAATGCAGTGAAAGAGGTTGTATTTAATAATATGGAGTTTTGGAATGTCGGAAAGTATGATCCAAAAGCTGAATTCACCTATAATGAAACAGAAAATTCAGGGGAATATCAATTTCAAAATCAATCTAACTATGCGACTGAATTCTTATGGGATTTTGGTGATGGAGCTACATCTACTGAAGAAAATCCGATTCATCAATATGCAACAAATGGAACTTATACAATCCGATTATCAGCATCTAACTGTGGAATTGAAGATTCTCACGAAATTCAACTAGAAGCGGTTTTGAATGTTTCAAATTTGGAAGAACAAATGCATAAAGTTTATCCAAATCCTGCTCGAAACATTTTGCATATCAAAAATTTACAACCTAAGCAATATTGGAATTTATTTGATCAAGAAGGTAAATTAATTCTAAAACATCAAACTAATTCAGTTGCTGAACTTAACCATTTGCCTTCTGGCATCTATCATCTCATTATATTGAATGCTACTCATCAATTTGTTCATCAAATAAAAATTCAGAAATGACTAGTCCTGAAAAATAGATACAGATTTTCAGTGATTAAAAATACATAAATTAAACAGTAGTAGCTATTAAGTTGCTACTGTTTTTTGTTTTA
>NZ_JBEPMO010000016.1:0-55368 GCF_040545805.1 Moheibacter stercoris | reverse complement strand
TTGTATTTGGAGTGGTAAAAAACAGAGTATTTTACCAAGAAAATTATTTACAAAAATCTGCCTAAAAAACTTGTTTTTTTACACAGTTCATGTTACCTGCATTATTTTGTTGATTCTTCAGTGAATTTCTCTTTAATAAAATTTCTGTAATCTTTATTTAAAGGAACTTCTCTGATTCCATAACCTAGAATTTTACCATCTTTTTTTCTTAATTTATTATAAACGTGGTCAAAAAACATTTTTTTACCTAATTCATAATTGCTAGATTCAATTCCTTTTAACATTGATGAAAAAGTTCCAGATATAAAATCAGCTAATTGGATTCCTACACTTTGATGTGAATTCTCAATATTCAAACTATCTTTAATGTGGCTATATTCTTTTATAAAATCATCATTATTGATTAGTTCAAAGTATATATCTCTTAATTGTTTATCTGTTTTTTCACTTATAGGATCAAAAAATAATACAGCTAAATTTTCATCATCATGTTGAACTTCCATTTGAATTCGTTGCATATGCTCCTGCAAATGCATTTTTAACATTGACTTTTCTGAAATTATATTTGCTTTAATATTCTTTGTATGCGTTATTATAATTTTACAATATTCTAATTCTGATAAAAGATTTAAACTGTCACTAACAAATGCTATTAGCTTATGATAATCATAATCTTTCAAAAAATAAAAGTCCTTATCGCTTGTAATTTCTAAAGATTTTTTTTGAAATTCTCGTAATTGCCACAAATAAGACCACTTTATTTCTTTAGAAACAGGTAATTCATATTTTTCTTTTAATTCTAAATAATTAAGTTTTAATTTCTTCCAATCACAAGCATCAATTATCAGTGTACTTCTAATATAATAGGGATGAACTCTTAAACTTTTTTTACTGATTTTTCTTTGGTAAGAACCACATTCATCACTGAATCCAAAATATATGCTCATTGTTGGGAAATATTGCAGGTAACGTTTTGGGTATTGCCGAAGGCGGGGAAATCGAAGCGGAAAGTTTCGATTTTGCACCGAGGCGAGCCAAAACGAATTTTTATGAGTTAAATTTAAAAATAAAAAACGAATAAAATTCGTTTTTGGCGGAATGGTAGCACAAACCTTGAATTTAGCACTTTAGCCCCGCTTTTGGCAATACCTTGTTAGTGGTAGTTTTTCTTTCCATCACTCAATTAGTTTTGTGTCAAGCAACGATAATGATTGTTGCACTCCTTCGTCAAACAGTCGTCCGCTTAATTTTAATTTGTCTTTTGTCTTTACTTTTAGTTCATCTGATTTGTCAGCGAAGTAAATAACCAATTTTCTAAGTTGTCCTTTATAGTTAATCTCGGTCGTCAAATATATGCGTCCACCGTCTGCACCAGTTGATAGAGTTTGAAAGTCCGAAATTTAGATTTCAAAGTTGGATATTTTGTCGAACAGCTCCCAACTTTGTTCAAAACTGTCCTTGCTAATTTCGGAAACAACAAAATGTTCTTTGAAGTCATTAAGTAATAAATTATTGTCAGTCCAGTAACCGTAGTTGTCTTTGAATGGCATTTTCAATATTACACGTCCTTCTTTGTCCAAACCAATTTCACGCTCTGGTATTCCAGTTTCATTGTCGCATTCTACAAGCCAATATTGCACTTCGTCAATTTTGCCGTCAAAGTCTGGGTTTGCTTTGGGAATAATCGTTGTCAGAATACCTACCAATGCTTTTTTCAATGAACTTTTTATCAGTCCATCTTTTGCTGTCTGGCTGTCGCTTTTCGGTGCGTCAAATTGTATGTAGGTCGTCTTCATAAAATTACCACTAACGGGCCGCGGCTTGGCGATAGTGCAGGCTTGAATTGAGCGAAAGTTCAATTCAGACCGAAACTAAGCCAAAGCCAATTTATATTTGCTAATTTAATAAAAAAGCCAATAAAATTGGCTTTTGGCGACTTAATATGCAGAAAAGTTCAATTTATCACTTAACCCCGCATTTCGCCAAGCCGATGTTATATGATGTGCTTGTTTTAGAGTGAGTTTTTATAAAGTTCACCTAGATTAATTAGCTTTCTTCCTAAAAGATTTTCAGCGTCTTTTGGAGCATTTTCGATTTGAGATTTCGTGAGACTTTTTTCAAGTTCTTTTATTTCTTTTATAACTTCTTCTTGTTTTAAAATACTAAAGTCTACTTTATATTCATTGTATATTAAATACCATAAATAACTTTGATAAATATCTTTTTCAAAATATTCACCATTTTTATAAAAATTAGCAAGCTCCAATCTTGCAGATGTAATATTTCCACTTTGTGAAAGATTCTCAGGATTTGGAAGTTTTGCTAATCTAATAATCCATTCTTTAAATTTCGAAATATCTGATTTTACTCCGTTGCCGGTTAAATAACAATTCACAACATTCCACATACACGTTGCGTCATTATTGTTTGCGCATTTCAGTGCGTATTCAAAAGCTTTTTCAGAGTTTTGTTCAATTCCTTGACCATTTCCATATGCCATCATCATAGCATAATGTCCGTCATTAAATCCGTTATCAGAAGATTTTGAATACCATTTAATAGCTTCTTGTTCATTTTTTTGAATTCCAATTCCTTCATGTAAAAAGATAGCATAATTATATTGGGCTTCTGGATTACCCAATTCAGCGGATTTTTTTAATATAGGAAGTGCTTCTTCAAACTTTCGTTCTTGGATTAATTCTTTAGATTTTAGATTTAGTTCTTCTGCTGATTGAGCAAAAGTGAAACTTGAAATAAAGAGTGAAAATAATAATATAGAGATTTTGTTCATTTTCGCAATTTTGGAAAGCATATCATATAACGGTTCTCGGCTTTGCGAAGTGGCGGATTTTCAGCACAAAACTTCAATTGAAAAACTGAATTTGAACCTTGCACTAAACTGTCATAGAAGCACTTCACCCGCCATTTTGCAAAACCGATGTTATGCCTTCGCCCTTCTTTTTCTGTAGCCTGTTTTGTTGTCATTTCGTGTCGGTTTGGGTGCGTTGGCTTGGTGGCTCTTTTGCAGTTTTTTGTTTGGCTTTGTGTGTTTGGAAAAACTGCAAATGTGCTACCAAATGCGTTGGCTTTTTTTAATATAGTTCGAATGTTTGAAAAATAATATCATTACTAAATGCTTTATCAAAATGAGTTCTAAAATGGACTTTGTAAAATGCTCCCCAATAGCCAACAATTGAATAACTTAATGAGTGAGCTTTTTGAAAAGTTAAACGTGACATACCTGTAATTAGGTTTGTAAGAGCTTCTATTTCAACTTCATATAGTGAACTATGTTCTCTGCAACCATTGGCAAAAACAGAGCTAAACGCAATTACTTCTGTATTGCTTTTATCTCGCATAATTTTTCTTCTCCATACATCTGCTTCGGCAAAACTTAATCCCGAAATTTCTTTTGATAAGTGTAGAAATGTTTCTTGATAAATTAGGTAACCATAGGTTTCTTTTAAAATTTCCGAAACTCGAATATCGCTCGGACAAAAACGTTCTTCAACATTAAATTTATTTCTGATAATTACTGGAATATAATCTAATAAACCTGGACGAAACATTGCGTTAATGATCGATAAGTCGTGTATTGAATTGGGTTTAAATTGAGATAAAATCCGTTTTAATGAAGAAACATTGAATTGAAAAATGTTTTCCAAATTTCCCGAAGCGAAAAAGTCAAATACTTGTTGGTCATTTAATGGCAATCTATATGGGTGATATTCCTCTCCAATTTCATTTACTATTAATTGCAATCTGTTAAGGTATTCAAGTTCTAAAATGTCAATTTTCGTGTCGTAAAGTGGGTCGTTTACACCATCAAGAGCAAGATAAAATTCTTGTTCTTCGTATAAAAATGTAGAATTAGTTAGCTTTTCTGGTGTTATAATAATACCGCAAGGATGCTTTTTATAGTCGATATTATTGTAAACAATGACTTCGTAATCCGTTTCTCTTTGAGGTGAAAAAGCTATAAAATAAGCGTTGTATTCAGGGTGTTTTTGTTTTAGTTTTTTAATTACATTTTTTTGGTGTCCTTTAGGAATATCAATATCTATATCAGGTAACTGTTTTTGTTGTGGGGAAATAAATCTTTCAAATATTAGATTTTCATCAATAGAATTGATTTTGGTAATGTCCAAACAATAATTGACTATTGAATTTGCAGCACTTCCTCTACCAAAAGAGCGAAGCAAATTGAGTTCGTTGCATACTTCAATAATTCTTGAATAAAGAATGAAATAATCTGTAAATCCTTGTTTTTCAATGACGGAAAGTTCAAAGCTGATTCTATCCAAAACGGTGTCTGTAATTGCAAGTTTTTTATCTCTTGCTCCTTTGTAAACGAGTGCTTTTAATTGTTCGTGTTTTGCTGTCATTTCTATCATTCCAAATGTGCCACCAAAAGCGTTGGCTATTATATTACAAAGTTGATTATTATTCCAATGATTATTATTCCTATTGTCACAAATAATAATGTTTTCAACGTTGTGATTTCCTTGTCTTGCTTATCTAAACGTTCGGTAGTTTGGTTATTTTGTTTCTCAACCAATGTATTCAAGCTGTCAAAAGCTGTCTTAGTCAGTTTTGATTGTTCTTCAAAATTGTTTGATATTGTTTTTGTTACAATATTATTGGCTTCCGTTATCTTTTCGGTGAGTGAGTTTATTTTACTGTCATTATTCTGGATTACTTGCTCTTTGACCGTATTGGTCTTGTCAATAATCGAATTTTGAGTTTCGTTCAATTTAATTTCCAATGCCTGCTTTGCACTTGTTATTGACTCAATGATTAGTTGAGATTTTGACGAAAGTGCATCAAGTTTTGTAGGAAAGTCAATAACTGTCAATGTTTCAATCAAAGAATTACTTGCCTCTACAACGCTTCTGTAATGTTCTAAAAGGCTGTTGATTACTTCAATCTTTTCATTATTCGATGATTCTACTTTTTGAGCAACAGTTTCAAACTTTTCTATTCCTTTTCCTATAGTTTCTTCTGATTTGTCAACGACCTTTTGAATAGCTTTAAAATTTTCATCTTCGGTTTTTAAGAGAAACGAAGCCAATTCAAGATTTAAGTCATTTACCCTATTTTGATAATCCGTTTTTATGCTTTGAAGATGTTCAACATATTTACGTTGGACTTCTGAAATACCATTAGTAATTTCAAGTGATTTATCTCTGAAAAAATCAACTTGTTCTTTTGCTGATGATAAATCTTCAAGATTTTTTTGAAGTTCAAAAAGAACAGAATGTGTATTGTTATTGCTCATATTCCATTAAATATTTTTCGTTAAAATTCTTTAACCAATCATTATGAAATTCCAAATATAATTCTTCGATTATTACATCAAGTATTTTGGCAACTTCTTTACTGTTATTGGCATTTTCAATAATCTTTCTTTTGTAGCTTTCTATGTTTTGAGATAACTCTTCAAATGTTAGGTTGGTGTATTTATCTCTAAAAAGTTTGAATCCTAAAGTCAGACTTTCCTTGGCTTCATTTTCAATATTTTTGTTTATTCCGATACCTAAGACAAATAGGGCATAGGCTTTTAGTAATAACAAAGCTCCGTTTCTTGGTTCAGTTCTTAAAAGTCTTAATACAGCCCCTCGAAGATGCTTTGTATTGTCTTTTTGTGCACCACTTGGGTCAATTGTTGTTGCTTTGATATATTTCCAAAGAATATCAAAAGAAAATTCCTTTGCGTTATCTGTATCTATTGTAAGCGAATAATTTTTTCCGTCTATTTCGTGATTTTCTTTTGCATATTTCGAGTTAAAATACAGATGAATAAAGTCTTTTAGTTCTTCATTTCCGTTTTCCTGCATTCCGATTTGGCAAGCCAAAATCATATCTTCAATTGAACGCAAACGCTTTGCCTCAATTTCTTTATACACAAAATCAGTTAGGTATGATAAGCACTTTTGAAGTATGGTATCGCCTTTTGCTTCGTCAACTTTTTTGATTTCACTCTTAACACGATTAGATGAATAATATTTGAGCATAAATTTTGCTAAAGCTTCTTTATACTCATCATCTGTTTTCTTGACAATATGTATTTTATAACATTTTTTATTATAATCAACCGTATAATCGTCTATTATCCCAATTGATGAAAGACGAAAAATTGCTTTATCTGTATCAGGTTTTTTCCTTGGACTGTAATAAAGGCGTTTTAGATATTGGAGGTCTTCTTTATTTCTATCGACTTTAATAGTAAGTTTTCCTTCAATGTTTTTTAAAAAACTTTCAAAATCTCCCCCAATAGAATCGGTAATTATATCGTCTCGAACTTTATTTGTAATGATATTTTTAAATTGAGTTTTAAATTCTTCGTGAAAAATGTTTTTGTCAGCATATTTATTGGCAAATGGAATAATGATTTCGGGATTTACTTCCTGATGAAAATCAACTTCATTTAATCGCTTTTCTATTCCACTCTCAGATGAACCGATTTCTTTTAAATTTAGCCAACTTTTTAGTTTTTCTGTGTCATTATAATGCGGAAATTTTGATTTGATTTCAGCTATCAAAAAATCTAAAACTTGTTTTGAATATAGTTGGTCAAATGATGCAAATTTAGTATTTGGTGTTAAACCGATTAAGTTTATAAAACCGAATCCTTTTGGAAAAACTTCATTAACAAAAATTCTATTGCCTTTTAAATCAAGTTTTAAATATACTTCCTGATTGTCAATTTCTTCCTTTAAGTTTTCCGTTAGAGAATACAAGTTGTTCTTGCTTGGCAAAAGAATTTCTTCTAAAAGCTCATTGATAACAACCAACTCTTTCTCTTGTCCTTTGAATGAATTGTTGTGAAAGAATAATAAGTTGTCTTTATCCGTAAAAATCTCTCCTAAACTTTCAAGTATTTTTTTCTCGTTTTGGATTAATTCTTCGTTTCCGATAGCTTTTAGGATTTCGGGAACTTCTTCTTTATAAAACTTTTGGTTTTTGAGTTTCTTTAGAATTCTTAATGATTCTTCACTCATTTCGGATTCTAATGTTTCAAAGCATTTTTGATTAAAAATAGCCACTTTCTGTTGGTTGAAAAGAATTGAGGAAAGTGCCATTTTTCTATCACGACCTGCTCTCCCTGCTTCTTGTACAAAACTTTCAATAGATGCAGGAATATTTACGTGAACAGTAAAACGAACATTTGGTTTGTCTATTCCCATTCCAAATGCCTTCGTTGCTACCATTATGTTTTGCTCGTTCTCAATAAATTTTCTTTGGTTGTCAAATGATTCGGTTTCAATTTCTTTTCCGACCTTTTCATCTTCGTCAGAACTTCCCATAAAAACACCAACTTCATACTTTCCTGTTTTGGTTAAAGCATCTGCTACCGCTTTACGTTTGGCAAGTGGTAGTTTTACTTTTTTACCATCTTTATCTAATACAAATTCACCTTTTTTGTGAAGGATTTCACCTGTTTTATCACAAATAACATCGTGATCCCATGTATCAAATTTGAATTTGTCGGTAACTCCAAATAAGTGTGTTCTGTGCGGGCAGAATACAATTCCTCCGTTTTTGTATATTGAATTATTTTGATATTCGCTTAAAGCATAAAAAGTAGCTACGTCAAAATTTTCAATTTTTATATTTGGTAAATTTCCATCAACCGAAAACTTTTCTTTTGTCCATTTTAAAATTGTACTCGTTTGCTCGTTCAATGCTGAAAGCCTATCAGGAACTAAATCGACAACTTTAGTTAATGCGGTTTGCTTTTCAATTGCTGTTTGCTGTTTAACATCTCCCTTGATAGGCTGAAATGGCAAGGCTAATTCTGTTTTATCAGAAAGTATAAACTTGAATTTGTCATCTCTTTCAAAAGTTACAGTTGTATTGACAATCTGGTATTGTAATTCTGTTCTGTTTGTGTTTTCAAATCTTACGATTGCATCTGAATCAATGTTTGTCAATCCATTTCCCGAAAGTTCTCGTTCAACATCAGAAAGTACATCAAACGAAGCTGTTGCAGTCAGTCCGAAAATTGGAATTGTTTGTTTGTTTTTAGTTTTGCAATGTTCAATCGCATTTCTTCCTAAACTCAAATAAGAAGTTCTAAAATCGTGTCCCCATTCAGAAACACAATGGACTTCATCAATAACGCAATAGCTGAAATACACTTGATTTTTGTGCATTTCGTGTAAAGAAGTTCTAAAATCTTCTATTTGCAATCGTTCGGGTGAAACGAAAGTGAATAAAACCTTGCTTTCCACAACTTGATTGGTTGCGATAGTTTTTTCTTCACGAGTCAATTTTGAATTGATGAAATTGCAACTGTCAATTCCGTTTTTTACAAGATTGTCGTATTGGTCTTGCATCAGCGACTTTATAGGGTCAATAACCATTGTAACTCCCGCTTGCAGCAAAGAAGCGATTTGGTAAGTTAGCGATTTACCTCCACCTGTTGGCAAAAGTCCAATAACGCTTTTCCCCTGCAAAGCCCGATTTAAAATTGGCAATTGTCCTTCCCTAAAACCTTCTTTCCTGAAAATATTTTGTAGAAAATAAGTCAGACTCTTCTCAGCTTGGGGAATAACCTCATAAGTTTCATTTTCTAATTTCTTTGTGATTTGTTGGTAGTCAATAAAATCAGAAGTGTAAAGTTTCCTTTGGGAATTTACATAATGAGAGGAGCGAATTATAGCTTTATTCTTGCCATTAAATGGAATTTCAGTTTTTACAATTCCACGCCTTTGCAAAACAGAAATGTCAATTATCAAATCAAATTCTTTCTCGTTACGGAATTTATTTATGAGTTCGGGTTTTGTCTTGTGTAACTTTGAAATTGCAAATTCTTCTGTGCTTAAAACCTGCAAATCAATTTCTGGGAAATGTTGCTCTTTTCCTGCAAGTGCAAAAAGATTGCGGAAGTGTTGTTTTAAATCTTCAATTGCCAACGCAACACAAGGAACATCTCTTTCAATTGCCAAAATGCTCCATTGTTTTGCTTTCAAATCAAGGTTATTTGAAAGGATAAGTTCAATAATCGTTTTCTGAACTCTTGCAATCGCAAAAGGCGATAAGGTTAATTGAAGAATATCGAGCCAATTGCCCGATAACTCTTTGTTGTAATTGTTATCAATTATTTTTAGTGAATTTGAACGTTTTATCCAGGTAGCAAAATCCGTTGCGTTTAAATCTGTAATTCTTTTAGTAATCCATTTTGTTTCCTTTGTTGATTTATCTCGAAAGTTGTCTAATTGTGCTTGTGACGGATTAGAATGGAATTTTGCTCCGTCAATTTCAACAATCAATCCTTGATTGTATGTTTTTACTTTTTTCTCTCCGAATATTTCAATTTGATCTTCGAGTACATAAGGGAATTCGTAAGAGAAATCTACTCTCTGCGAATGAAAAGTATGTCCAATTTCAGGTGTTACAATTGTATCTAATTTTCGCTGGCCTTCTAAAAGTTGCTGTATAAAAGCTAACTTATTAGTCGGCAAATATTTGAATATAAAGTCATTTTCAAAGTTACTTTCAAGTTCAACGTTGTAATTTTCCTCGTATAGTTTTATTCTTGGGTCAATGATATGAAGAGCTGAAAAAATGCTATTTTGTTCTTCTTCGGTCAGTTTTGATTCATACTTTATGTTTCCTAATAGTTTAGTGAAATCTGAATCATCCTTTTTGAATTTTTGAAAAATCTCTAAAAATTCATTTTCAATAAAAATGCTTGGTCGGGTAGGAATACCACGAACGATTAAGTTATGAATAACAGAAGTAAAACTGTCTGCTGAGTTTGAAGAAATATTGCAATTCGTTTCAATGTCAAAGCAAGACAAATGCTTTAAGAGTCCTTTGACTTCTTTTGACTTGTCAAGTCTTTTAAGCGAATCATTGATTCCGTCAAGTATGTATCCTGCTTGAAATTGAGTTTGGTTCATAGTTTATTCGGAATTTTCAATGTGCGTTGGGGCAAAAGCAAATGTGCTGCATTAGGTTGGCTTTGAGCGTGTGGATGCAGCTCTTTTGATTTTGCAGAAGTGTTGGTATTTCGTCTTTCATTTTTCTGTTTGTTTATTGTCGGTCGTGTTGTCTTTTAGGGTGAGGCATAACGGTTTTCGTATTGGCGATGGTGCGGCTTTAACGCGGAAACTTTCTTATTATAAATTAATCTTCGGGACATCTGAAATGGTTAAACTTGCGATTGCTCCGCACTATTGCCAATACGATGTTACAAGCTGGTGTTTTGCAGTCTAATATCATTTTAAGCATTGTTTAACTGTCTTTTTAAGAGTCAAATTGATTTTTATTGAATGTTCAATTTTCCTTTACATTCAGTAAATTCTGAAAGCACTTTTTTTAATTCATCAAAAACTTTTCTATTCGGGCTGATTTGAATTACATATTTTTCGTTTTCAAATGTGATAATAAATTCAGTTTCTGTTAAAAATATTTCAAAGTCTTCTAATTCTCCAGATTTTTCAAAGTCGCGTGATTCAATGTAATAATAGTCTTCTTCAAATTCGTCTTCTCCATATGTTTTTTGAAGCATTAAATACTGGTCAGTTGCATTCATTATTTCCTCAACCGTCTCTTCGTAATCAAAGCCACTATCTTCTTTTTCAGACAATGTCACAGTGCAACCGAATTCTTCGTCATTAATTGATATTTCTTTACAAACAAAATTCATTTAATTTTTTTTATTATCCCGTTATCTTGTGCGAACCGTCCTTTACACTTGCTTGTAACGGGCCGCGTATTGGCGATAGTGGCGGATTAGAAAGCCGAAACTTTCAATTTTGCACTAAGCTAAGCAACAGCCTTTTATTATTTTCTAAATTTATGAAAAAAGGAAATATAAAAGGCTGTTGCGACAAAAAAAGAAGAAACTTTCAATATCTCCCTTAAACCGCCATTTCGCCAATACGATGTTATGCGATCGCCCTCTTTTTTCGACTTAAATTTGCTCGCTTTATATTGCTTTATATTGGTAGCTCTTTTGCATTTTTTCTTGGATTTGTGCGTTTGCTAAAATGCGAATGTGCTACCAAAAGCGTGGTCTATATTCGTGCCATTCGTTGTGATTCAATTTTATTAATGTCTTGTATTGTTACATTATTTTGGGTTATTAAACTTTCAAGATGTCCACGGTTTAGTAGCATAATGTTGTTAGACTTTGCTAATATTGTTGCCGATGAACTGTAATCATTGTTGGTTATGGTTACTAAGTTGAAACGTTCATTAAATTTGTTTTCATAGTAATTTTTTGCTGTACAAATCTCTTGTATTGCATCATTTCCAACTAAGGACTTTGTTTGCTTGGCTTGTATGAGGTAATTTTCTCCGTTCTTTAAAGCTACAACATCTACACCTTTATCGTTGGAATAAGGTGTAAGGTACACTTCAAAGCCTCGACTTTTGTAAAGCGATGCTATACTTGCTTCAAAAAGATTTGGATGAAGTCTGTCAATGTCAGTTAAAGAAAGTGTTTTATGCTTGATCTCTGTTTTTGTTCCAAAAATATTTCCAAATAGTTCATCAGGTGTGATCTCAGCTTGTTCTGTTGGAAATAAAGTACTAGCAGCTAAGTTTTTTCGATAAGCAAGAAGACTATCCAATACTTCATCAAAAGATTTCAATCTGTTACCTTCTTCATCTTTCATATCTTCAGGAAAAACTGCCATTGGATAATACACAAAGACATCTTTTTCTTGTCCAATTCGATAAGCTCTATCAGTCGCCTGTTCCTCTTTTGCAGGATTCCAATGTCTTGTATAATGAATAATATGATTAGCTTTTGTAACATTTAACCCTACACCTGCGGCAATTGGGGACATTATAATTACATTAAATCCTTCTTCTTCTTGAAAACGGTCAATAGTTTGTTGTCGGCTTAGTTTGGATTTCCCTTCAAGTTGTTTTGTTGTAGGCGTATCTCCGTTTATAATGCTCGTGAAAATTCCAAAAGTATCGTAAACAACTTTCTGCAACATCTTTTGAGTTTCTCGCCTGTCAGCAAATACAATTACTTTTTCATTTTTGGATTTTATGTCAGCTAAAATCCCAACGGTAGTTTGCAGTTTAGACGAACTATTTATAAGTTCATCGCTGGAAAACTTCAAAATCTGACTTTCCAATAAATACGGATGGTCTGAAATGTCTCTAACTGCCCAAAGTGATTTTAATTTTTGATTTCTTCCATCAACACCAACTAAATTTGGGTCATTTGCCATTTCAATTTCCTGCTTGTATCGGTCTAATTGAACGGAGGGCATCACTTTTTTG
This sequence comes from Moheibacter stercoris, assembly GCF_040545805.1. Lineage (NCBI taxonomy): Bacteria > Pseudomonadati > Bacteroidota > Flavobacteriia > Flavobacteriales > Weeksellaceae > Moheibacter > Moheibacter stercoris. The sequence continues at coordinate 43,116 of NZ_JBEPMO010000016.1, read as the reverse complement.
ATTCTTGAATTTTGATTATCGTGTTTTTTAGGCAAATCTTTTGCGACATCACTTTTCAATCTTCTTTTGATAAAAACTCCAATATTCTTGCGAAGTTGCTCGGTTAGTGCTTTTATATCAGTTTTTTCATCGCTCAAAGGTTTTTGGTATTGCTTTGCAAAATCTTTGGCGTTGCCTAAAAGCCCCGGAACTGCAAAATCCATTAGACACCAAATATCGACCAAAGTATTTTCTACTGGTGTTCCTGTCATTGCAATTTTAAAATCGGCTTTTAGAGCTTTACTTGCATTGGTTATAAGTGTTCCTGGTGTTTTTATTTTTTGTGCTTCATCTAATGCGATAATTGCAAAATCAACCAACCCTAAGCTAATTTGATAACTCCTCAATGTTTCATAATTGGTAAGAATGATTTGTTTGAATTGTAATCGTTTAGCGTCTTGCTGGTTTTGAATTGGGTTATTTTCTTTTGTTAATGATACACCGCCATACAACTTACACAATGGTAAATTCTGTGGATTGAAAAATTTCTCGTATTCGTTTTCCCAATTTTCGAGCAAACTAACGGGTGCTACAATTAAATAAGGTTTGTTATCATCGCAATGTTGGCAATGCCATTCGATAAAATACAGTAATTGTAATGTCTTTCCCAATCCCATATCATCAGCAAGTAATCCTCCTGCAAAGTTTTCTTTGAATAAAGATTGCAACCACGAAACACCTTCTTTTTGGTGTTCTTTTAAACTTATGCCATTATTCAAATTCGGTATTTCGTAAAAACTGTGTTTTAAATTTTCGGGCAATTCATTTCCATTAGAAAATTCAGTTAACTCTGCATTTTCTTTTATTATCAGTACTTCGTGGTCTGTTTTCTTGTCTTGCTTTATTGGCTTATTAGGGTTTTCAAATTGTTTCTTGGCTGTTTTGATGAATTTTTCTGCTTCATCAATCGGTATTTCTGCATTTTCCCACTCAACTGTTTGCTTTTTATCTTTAACAGCTTTTTCCTTTTGCTCAATAAAGTCATTAAGTTTTTCGGGTGTTTTAAAATAGATTTTTTTCTCTCCGTGAACTTTGTCTTTTATTACAATTCCGGGAATCCATTGCGATTTGTACGGACTTGCAAAAGGATAAAACTTTGGACTGTAAACACCAATTTCTTTTACTCTGTCGCTATAAAAGACTGTAAAATCAACTTCATCATCATTAAAAAACAATTCGGGATGCTCAATGATTTCTTGGATTGTTTCTTTGTCAAAAATTTTTCTATTTGCTTTTATATTTTGTAATTCTACTTTTTGTTTTTCAGAAATTACTACTCTCGTTGTTTCTCCATTATTCCCCGATATTGGATATACATCTCGAATCATTGGTAATTTATCAAATGTGTTGGTGAAGCCAATAGCATTATCAATTTCTACGGTTGGGATAATTTCAAAAATGCCGTTATTGAAATCAACATCTAATTTGATTTTATCGGGAATGAATAATTCTTGATTGTTTAAAAATTGCTCTAAGGTCAATCCACTCTCTTTTGAAAGTGATTTTAATTCTGATAATTTTTTCAGATTTGTAACATTTCCTTTCTCGCTATCGGATAAATTATTGAACTCGTCAATAGCTTGACAAAGCAAATACTGGTTTTCTGATAGTAGATATTCGTTTTCTTCAACCTTAATTATTGCTCCGTTTTTTGTAGTTTTTAATCTTGTTCCGTTCGGTGCAAAATCATAAAATCCATATTTAAATTTAAAAGAATTATTGGTTAAAACCCCATCTGATTCTACAAAAATCTCATACGGATAACCGTTTGGCAAATCCATTATTTGCTTATCAATTTCATTTAACTTTAAAACATCAATACTTTCAATTTCGCAAGAGTTTTCCGTATAGTCTGCTAAACCATTATCGTGTAACTCGGTTAGAATTGCAAGTTGAGATAAAAATTCTGATTGTAATTTTTCCCATTCAGAAACAGGAATTTTTCTTCCCGATTCATTTAGGAAATAGAATAAAAATTTGTTTTTGTCCTGTGTATATTTTAAAATCATCCAAATATTTTTTTATTCATCCAACTATTAAACCTAGTTTCCCAAATTTGATTACCATCTCTGTGCGTTAGCCTTCCTTCATCGTTAAAATAATCGTAGTAATTATCACTTTGAATAGCCATCGGCATTGACGCATTACGCAAATCGTCCACACTATTTAATTGATAACTCAAACTTGGTTTATATGGACTGTTGATTTTATAGGCGTAAAAGGCGTAGCCTTCATTGCTGAACTCAATCAACATATAATCTCCAATGTATAATATAAATGCTGAAACATCTTTTTTGCTCGTTACCGTTTCAAATCTCGCATCTACATATTCGGCAATTCTTTCATCACGTTTAAGCATGTTTTTTGTGTGAAGCGGTCCATAAACCTTAAATGATGATATTTTGGAAGCAAAACGAAGCCAAAATTTCTTTCGTCTTTCATCATTGATGCAAACATTAAAAAATACATTGATAAATTGTTGTGTAATCCATTCATTTAGAATATTTCTTGCTTCTATGATTTCACTTCGTTCAATTTCAGTTGCATTCTCAAAAGCTGTCCAATTTGAAACAGTACTAGGGTCGCCAATTTGTGTGAAGGCAATTTTCTTTATTTGATCTTGTATTGTTACAAATTGAGGTTGGTTTGCTTGAATGATAATTTTACTGATTAATCTTTTGTTAGTAGTTGAACTATTATGTGTTAGTAATACTTCATTCAGATTATCTATTTCGTTCGATATTCTGTTTTTATTTCTTTCGTAATAAGTTACAATGACTTTCGAGAAATAGGGATAATCAAACCAAGATTCAGGAACGCCCAATATTCTTGTGGCTTCTTGAATTGGTATATTGAGTTTAGCGATGGTGTCGCCTAAGATTAAATCTCCATTTTTTGAATTGAAATATCGTTTATTGTTTTTGAAAGAAATTAATGTACTTCTATTTCCTGAATAATTTTCTAATTTATTAGCAATAAATTGTTCTAATTGCACTAATGATTTTTGAAACTTAGTTTCCCAACTTCTTAAATAACAATCTATCAGACCCACTAAAAATGAATCCCTCCAATTTAAATCTAACAGCGTCAGAGCATGTTTTAATTCATATTCATTGCTGAAAATTGGTAATAAATTTTGTTCTGAATAGTTTAAGGAATAAGTAAGTGTTCTTAATTCTCGACGTTCAAAACTTATATTGTTATTATTAATGGAATTTTTAAACTTTCTAAAAACTTGTGGAATAAGATTTTCTCCCGAAAATGAAAATGAATTGGCTCCAACTTCTTCTGTTATTTTTTGAAGTTTATCAATTCGATGGTCGTTCAGCGATGCAAGAGTAATCGGAATAATCTTTTGTGCCGACTGCTGAAATGTAGTCGGTGAAAAATGAAATTGTAATATGTCTTGCGTAGTTGGCATATATTAGTTTCTTCTTCCGTTTAATTTGCTAAGTTGTTCTGTGAGTTCTTCCAAAATATCTTCTTGTTTAGAAGATGCTCCTGCTAGAGATTCTGCTGTTTTTGTTAAAGCGTCTGTGTATTTGCCTAAATAGGTTTCAAGACTTTCTCTAACTGTTGCTTGATAGCCTCTTAGTCCTGTGTCAAGGTCGGCAAATACTTTTGACAAGCCTTTTTCAATAATCTCAAACTTCTGTGCGTAGTCGGCAGAAACGCTCTTTGCCGTTTCTAATGATTTTTGAATTTCTGTAATTGTATTTAGGTTGTTTTGTAAGAACTGATTAGAATGTTTTGAAAATTCATTTTGAGATTCTCCAAATCTACTTGACGATGTATTGATTTCCTGCGACACGTTTCTAAAGACGGAAATAACTTTTTCTAATTCTGTTTGAGCTTGATTAAGTTTTGATATACTTCCGTTTACTTCGGTAGAAAGTCCGTTCATTTTTTCAATACTTGTATTGAAAGCACTCAAAAGATTTTCAGAAACTTGAAGGTTTTTAGATTGTTCTGTTAAAAGTGTCTGTTGACCAGATTGTAAATCTCCAACTTTGCTTCGCAGAATTTCGCTCATATCTTCAACTTGCTTTCTCATTTGATTAGTAGATTCTTCCGACTGAGAAAGAGTTTGTTTTGAAATTTGCTGAACCACTTCTTGCAAACCTCTGAAATTTTCATTGAGGTTGTCAGTCATATTTTGTAATTTGATTGGGAAATCTGTCAATGAACCACCTGCTTGTCCAAGTAATCCTGCTAAGCGTTCCATTTCATTTTTAGTATCTCCGCTCATCGAAGTTTTAAATTCTTCAATCATTTTACCCATTGATTCCTGTAATTCCTTTACAATATTTTGAGTCATATCGGTTGCAGGATCTTTCAGCTTATTACCTAAAGATTCTATTTCGGCTTTTACTAATTTTAATTCCTCAACAACTGCTCCTGCAGGATTATTAAAAACCTCTTCAAAACCAGCTGATATTGTCAGAGCTAAATCAGAAGAAAAGGTTTGTAAAGAAGTTGATTGTTTTTGGGATTCCTTGTAAATATCACGCAAAACATTCCCAGGTTTTATGGTATTTCCGTTTTCATCAGTAGAAACAAAATCGTTTCTTAGTTCTTTTATGGCTTCAATTAAGTTGTTGATCGCTTGAGTTTCTTCGCTCAAAACACCTTCTTCTAATTTTTTCTTTTTGATGTTTGTCCAAAAAGAAAAACCAACTAATAAAGCAACTCCAAAAATTGATACAAGGAAAGCGGTCTTCAATCCGTTCATCAATTCGGGAATACTTTTTTCAATATTGTTACTGTCAAAATTCCACAAACCGATTGCAATACCTAGAAATGTAAACAGAATTCCTAAAGTAGGAAATAGGTTAGGAATAAAGTCAAATAAATGTTCATTGTTGTTTTCCTTTGTTCTTTTATTAATATATAGACCTGCCCAAATTGCAAATGCAGATATAATTAGAATTCCAGCTATAATTTCAAATGTCATAATTTACTCGATGTTTTTTAGTGCCTCGTTAATAATCGCTTCACTTGTGGTTACTATTCTAAATTCAACACGTCTTGATTTATCATTGTCAATTGGTTGCTTACTGTCAAATGAAAGTTTATAATCTTTGTCAACCGTTCTGCCATAGGAAAGTCCATTGGCTGTAAGCCAGTACTGTAACCTTTCTTTTTCTGTTGGTTGTAAATTAATAAAGCAGTTTTGAGAACGCAAAAAAGCTAAAACATTTCTTCCTCTGTCTTGTGAAAGTTTCATATTATCAATGTATGGATCGCTTGTCAACCCAATTGGCTTTGTATCTGTGTGACCTTCGATTCTGATTTCCGCTATTTTGTCTTTGTATTTTTCCTGTAATACAACCGATAGATATTTTGGAAGAAAATCGGTTAAAATGCTTTGAAAATGAGGTGTGATTTCAGATTTCCCTGTTGGAAAAAGCACTTGCGGATTCGTAAATTTTATAGACAAGTCATTGTCGAGTTTCAAATCCCATTTCGCAAAATCGTCTTTAAATGCCTGATTTAACTCGTTGTATAACGCAACTTTTGACTCCTCGTAGTCTTTGAATATTTGATTCTGTTCTTTTTGTCGTTTTTCTACCAATGCCATATATGAAATGGACATAAATAAAAAAATGACCATTAAAACCGTCATAAGGTCGGCTAAGGGAATCCAGTGACTATCCTTTTTTGTTCCTGACATTTGTACTAAAATTCAATTTGATTAACGCTTGATGTGTGGTTGGGTAAAAAACAAATGTGGTGCAATGGGTTGGCTTGGTGCGTTGGGTTGCACCTCTTTTGTTTTTTTGAAGCGTTGGCAGTTTCGTTCATCTTTCTTTTGTTTGTTGAATTTTGGTACGACTGTTCAAATAGGGTGTCGCATAACGGTTTGCGGCTTGGCGTAGTGGGGGCTTTTCAGCACTAAACTTGATACGAAGCTCGCAGTTCAAATTTAGAACAAATTTTCATACGAAGAACGTCCGCCCCCATTATGCCAAACCGCTGTTATAGGCAAGTGCTTATTTTCGTTTTGGTATTGTTCGCCTGCTACTTGGTTCAATTTCTTTTGTTACAATTTCCTTTATGTCGTCTTTTAGTTTTTTGTAGTCAATGTTTTCTTTGTAAGTGTATTGATAATATGAACCACTTATTGTTGCTTCGTCAGTTTCCATTTGTTTTTCTAACAAATAGTCAAACTTAGCATTTTTGCTGTCTTGGTGATACATTAAAACGTGAAACCTAAAAAGTTGGTCTTTATCTGTTCCGTCAGGGTTTGTGCTGTAAACATAATAGACGATTTTGGTAAAACTACTTGAAAATCTGTCTTTGGGTAATTCAGGATACCATTCATAGCCCCAAATGTTTTTGTCGTTTAGTTTGAAGAAGTCAAAATTATAATAGCCGTCAATTCCTTCTGGTAATTTCTTTTCCTTGTATGCTTTGTAAAGAATGTCTCTGTGTTTTTTCGCTTTGTCAAATTGTCCAAGTCCGAAATACGAAACGATAATGTTTTTGTGCATCCAAAATTCTTTTGAAGCAAATTTTTCGTCAAAACGACTTTTTCCTTTTTCTATTAGTTCAAGAGCTTCAAGTCCATATTTTAGAGATGTTTCAAATTGTTCTGTCATTCGGTTCTGACTTTCAAGTTCCGAAGTCGCACCCACATAATACCAAAGAATGTAATCATAAAGCGTGTCTTTTTTGTCGCACTTTGGTTCTATTTCTTTTAAGATTTTGTATGCTTCCAAGTAATTGTCAGCTTGCAGTAAACTGTCTGCCGTATGATACTTGGTTGAAATTTCTGTCTGTCCGAAAGCGAAAGTTGCAACCGTCAGTAAAATAAATGTTAGTGTCTTTTTCATTGTCGTGTCGTTTTTAGCATTGCCTATAACGTTTCGGGGCTTTGCGATGGTGGGGCAATCGAAGCACAAATCTTCAATTTTGCAAAAAAGCTGAACCGAAGAACAACCGTTGAACTTTGCAGTTTCGCCCCACTATCGCAAAACCCTTGTTGTACGATGTTTTTTTAATCTTTATTTGTTTTTACCCAATTATCATTCAAATTTTCAATTTCGACATTATATTCAAGATAATTTCTAAACGGTCCAAAATCGAAAATTTTATTTATTCTAATATTTTTTTTGTTGTTTTTCCAGTTTATATAATATTGCTTTTGAATTTTTTCAAATTTGTTTTTCTTGTTCCAGTATAAAGTTTCTACGTCATAATATTGAACTTGTGGGTCGATTTTCATAAGGTAAATGGGAAAATTTAATAATGAAATTAATAGAAAAATTCCTGTTATTAAGCCTATAAAGTATTTAAGAATTTTATTTTTTATTTTCCTAAGACGTATAAAAATTAATATTGCGCTATAAAAGCAAAAAACATTAAATAAAATACCAAAAATCCTATTTGTGTTAGATGATTTAAATTCGAGATTTGGGAAAATCAAATAAACTATACCTATTACAAGAAGAATGGTTAAAGTTAGAATTAGATTTATGTCATTTTTTTTGTTTGGCATACTTGTCTGGTAAAATATCGTACAACACACAAATATACGCAATAAAGCCAAATTATACAACACTGAAAATCAGTCGGTTAAGCGTGTGTGAGTTGCGCATTTTATGTATTTTTTATAGTAAAATATATTTTTTACGTATTGATTTTTTCTCAAAAGAAATTGCTTTTTATTGGCTATTTCATTCAGCGCTAGGGATTGCAGTGGAAATCCTTGTTAAAATTTTGTTTGGCAAGATTGTAACGGAAAGCCCGCTCGAGCGCCCAAATCATCCGAACAAGATATAGGCCAGTCCAACACAGCTCCCGATTACTGCTCCACCAAGAATTTCGGCAATGCTATGTCGTTTCAAATACCATCTTGACCAGGCCATGAGGCAGGTGAAGATGAACATAAATATACCGAAAATTGGATTTAGCGAAAAAATTAAGCAGCTTAAAAATAGTGTAAGCGAAGTATGTAGAGATACTTTGCTAAAAAAATTGGCGGCGTAACATACACTCATAAGAGTAAAGGCAAATACGAAAGGTTGGATAATATAGGCAGGTTGATGAGTAATATACAAAACCAAAATAAGCAAGACGAATAAGATCAATACCAAGGGGAAAAATCCTTTTCGCTGCTCTCTGTCAGACACATCAAAATTGGTGTATTTTCCTTTTTTGGTGCCCAAATACAAGCTTACGGCAATGGGTACAAACAGTGCCAAAACAATCAATCCAGATAACCATAAGGCCTTTGGAAAGGTTTCGTGCGTGAATAATTGATACACAATGAATATAGGAAATGTCAACAAGGGATGCGCTAAATTGGAAATGGCATGAGCCAATTTTTCTACTTTCATTTGATTGAATTTTCTAATGCTGAAAACAATTTCTTTAAATCTTCTGTTGTATTAAAAGCATTGAACGAATAACGTAAGTAAACTTTGTCGCCATGTGGCATAATGGGAATTTGAATCTGATGCTTATGATAGAGTTCGTCGTGCAATTTTTTGGGATTGCTGCACTCGATTTCGGCACTGAACATTTGCCCAATAAATTCGTCGGTCAAGGGAGAAAGTGGATTTGTTTTAAGAATGGAACAAAATTCTGGCGCATACTCTTGAACGATTTTTCGACAGGATTTTGAAACACTAACCCAATTGTTCTCTTGCATAAATTCAATGGCTTTGGGAATCGTACATAAAGCAGACAAATCTCGTGTTCCTTGCATTTCGTGATAGTCCAAATACTGCGAATGAGAAGGGAAATCGGCTTTGTAGCCCCAACTAACAACCAATGGATCTAACCATGATTGATGGCGAGAATTGCTGTACAAAAAGGAACTTCCTTTGGGAGCCATCATCCATTTATGACAAGCTCCAACATAAAAATCGGGGTTCATCTTTTGCAAATCAACAGGTACATGCGCAGGTCCATGCGCACCATCTACGAAACATAAAATGCCATGTGTTTGTGCCAATTCGCAAATTTCCTCTACTGGAAATCGTAATGCCGTGGAACTGGTTACATGACTGATGAATAGTAATTTGGTTTTGGGATTGATTCCTTTGGCAAATTCTGCAACGAATTCTTCTTTGGATGTTAAGGGTAAATTTACTTTTTGACGAATGTATTTCGCCCCTGATTTTTCACAATAATATTCCCAAGTTCGATCACATGCTCCATATTCTAAATCGGTTGTTAAAATTTCGTCTCCAGGATTTAATTTCAAATTTTTGGCTACGATGTTTACTCCGTAAGAAGGATTGGTAACGCAAACCAAATCATCGGCATGACAATTTAAATATTGTCCCAGTGCTTCTCGAGAATTTCGTAAATAAATAGGAGATTTATCAACTATAAACGAAACGGGTTCAAATTCTAATTCTCTTTGAAATTCTTGGTATTTCTCAAAAATAGGCATGGGGCAAGCTCCAAATGACCCGAAATTTAAGAAAGTAATGTCTGGATTTATTTGGAATAAGTTTTTCATTGTCATGAGAATTTATAGTTTTGGTACATCATTTGAATACGGTGTAAAAGAACAAATTAAAATTAGATAAAATGAAAAAACTTCTTCCTTTTCTTGCCTTGATTTTCTTTGGATTTTCAATGCAAAGTTGTGTTTCAGACGACGACAATGGTTCCTATACGGATTATGATACTTATTCTGTTGTATATGAAATTTCCAATGCCAACTTCTCATTAGTAAATGGTGTTTATCAGATTTCGAGAACCTTTTCTCCAGAATTGTACGAATACGATATGGTATTGGTTTATATGCAAAATGGAACCACCCAAAACGGTGCTCCTATCTGGCAACAAATTCCCATTACATTTTATTTAGATAATGGTCATGAAGTGGATTATAGTTTTGATTTTTCTCGATATGATGTCGTGATTACTGCTGGTGGAACCTTTGATCTTGGCGGAACGAATTACATTTCTAATAAACGATTTAGAGTATTAGTCGTTCCAGCTGATCCTCCTGGAAGAGGAAATGCAGAAGCTGTTGATTATTCCAATTATCAAGCGGTAATTGACCACTATGGTATCAATGATCAACAGGTCATTCAATTATAAATGAAGTAAATTCTTACTGAATTGAAAATGTCCGATTCTTATGTAGAATCGGACGTTTTTCTTTACTGTATAGCTCGTAATTTTTCTATGTTTATTTTGGTCATGATTCGCAATTGAGCGACGACTTTGAGATTGATGGCTGGGTTAACAATCCAATTATTCATTTCTTTGGGAACAATTTGCCAGGAAATCCCAAATTTATCTTTCACCCATCCCGCTGGATTGGTCGTTCCGCCAAATGCAAAAGCATTCCAATAATAATCAATTTCTGCTTGGGTTTCGCACTCAATGGTAAAGGAAATTCCTGGTGAAAAATCAAAAGGTTGCTCGGTAAAACTATCGGCCATACGTATCAAATACTCATTCAAATACAAGCCAAGATGCTTGACCAATTTTTTAGAGGAATCTTCCTCGTAACGTAAAATTTCATCACGTTTGGAATGTTTGAAAACTTCCATATAAAAATTGGAAGCCAATTCTGCTCGTCCAGAATTGGATTTCCCAAATTGAAGAAATGGGGAGATTTTTTGATGCTTTGATGCTTGACTCGTGGAAGTAACCAATTGCCAAGAAATTCCAAACTGATCTTGTAACCAGCCAACGGTATTTTTTGAATCATATAATTCCAAAGGAATCATTACAAGTCCGCCTACTTTTAAGCGGTTCCAGATTTTTCGTAATTCTTCTTCTGTTTCGAAGGAAACCATAAAGGAAACCGCTGGATTGGAACGATGATCTGGATGATTGGTGTTGATGATTTTGAAGAGTTGATTCTCAATTTCAAACAATGTGAATTGGGCAACTTCCATCAAAATTTTCCCATTCCCAAAGGTTTCTATATAAAAATTGGCCGCAAGATTGGCTTTGTTATCCAATAAAATGCACGGATAAATGCTTTGGTTATTAAAATCAAAAGTCATTTTTACTTACTAATCGTATTAGGTTGGTGGTGGTTCTAAAATTAGTCCAAACTTAAAGAAAAAATGTTAATTTATTCACAATTAAATATTTAGCTAATTTTATCTTTTGATGAATGACTTTGAATGCTCTGTTTTATTTGGCTTTCGGGAAATTTGGATGGTTTTCAACTTCTTGAATTTGTAAAGTATGTCGTGCAGTATGGCCAGGAATAAACAACATAAACTGATAAGCATCAATTGAACCAATCGGAGCAGCAACCACATGATTTCTTAAATCCTCCATGGAGTAATTTTTCAATTCTCCTAGGATGTTTTGTTGATTTTTCTCTAAGGCTGCCAATGCCGTTTGAACATCCTTGAATTTCCCAGTTGGTTGCATTTCTGCTGGAGCTTGAGCTTTGAAACTTCGGTTTACCATCATGGTCAAAATATCATTATCAGAAGATTTAATTTCGCTTCGTTTTTCTGAATTGGGTGTTTGTTTCATTGTTTCACTAACATACCCAAATAATTCGGGTTGAGTTACGGCAATATGCTCGACACATTCCAAAATAGACCATCGGTCGGGAGCTGTTTTAAAATTCAATTGTTCTTCGCTTAATCCCTGAACTGCATTGGCTAAATTTCGATAAGTTTCATTGAAATAATTCTGAACAAATTCTTTGTTATGCGCATCCGGAATTCCCGTAGGCGCATCCTTTGAAGCTGAGCGTGGAGTTGTGGAAGTTCGAACTGCTGAATTCTCAACATTTCTGTCGTTGGAATTCTGGGAATTTGTAGATTGGGTTGTTTGACAACTTAGGATTGTTAAGATTCCTAATGCCATAAGTGTATTTTTCATGAGAATAATTTTTAATGATGAATTGGTTATAGAGTATTTTAATAAGGTTCAGCCATTCCGAAAACGGCTCCAGCCAAATCTTGAACAATGACGTACATCAATTTACCTTCTTTAGTATGGTATTTTTTGATCAGTTTACCACCCAGTCCCAAGGCTTTTTGAAGGGATTTTTCGACGTTTTCAACCGTTATATAAACAATCCAAGTGGGAGGCAGGGATTGATTGACTCCTTTTAAATGACAAATCCCAGCAACAGCTTTTCCATCAGGAGATTTCATTACATAATCTTCATAAGCATTATCACCTTCTTTCATGGGAATTCCTTCTGAAGTCCATCCGATTAAATTTTCATAAAATCTTTTGAGTGCTTCCGCGTCTGGGACAGTAATGTCGGTCCAATTTATTGTCCCGATTTCTTGCTTTTTCTTTTCCATTTTAAAATTCTTTTAGGATCCATATACACAATTAATTTTTTAATTTTCCCGTTTTCAAACTTAAAAACATCACAAAATCAAATTTTACGTGAATTTTGGTTTTTAGTTTACGACAAAACAATTCCTTCTACACAGAAGTCTTGAATTTCTGTGGAAAGTCGGTCTACATGTAGTAACTGTTTTTCTTCATCATTTTCATTATTTAGCTCTCCTTCAAAATCCTTTTCCGAGAATTTTCCTATTGTCATGAATTTCCCAAATCACATCATCCCATAAACAATCCAAAATTTTTGTGTGATCTCATTTCTGAATTCATAGTTTCGTTTCTAAGTGTTGAAATTAATTCTTTGGGTTAGGCATTAATTTTTCCAACTTGCCTTTTCGTTTGACCAAATTTTTATAATCCCATTGAATTTGAACTGATTTATGAAGCCATCTATTTAAATCTTCTAAATTTATTTCATCGACAGACTGATAGAAAATAGAGGCGTCTTTGAATTTTTTTCCTCGAACCGATAAGTTTGCTTCCTCAAAGTCGGCACCGCTCCAAAACATTAAGCGCATTCCTCTTTTTTGTTTGCTAAATCCCACAATCGGATTTTCCTCAATGAACCAAACGGGAAGCGCATGCCATATTTTTGAATTTGCTTCAGGAAGCATTTGGTCAATAATTTTTTGTAACAAATGACCTATTTTTTGCTCTTCCGTAGATTCTAAATGGTCAATATAAGTTTGTATTGATTGTTCCATAATCGTTTCAATTGGTTTTTAAAAATCAAAGGCTCCTTTTCGAAGGTGAATTTTATACTCCATCCAGGCTTTTAAACAAGCTAAAAAATTGGCCCAACCCTCGGTTTGTCCAATTACCCACTGAATCCCTTTCTCATCGTTTTGATACCCCATTTCATGAACCATGACAATCGTAGTTTCAACTGATTGTTTTTCGAATTCAATCAATACTTCAGAATTTGAATCCCATGAAAAATGGATTCGTTGATTGGGAATGATTTCCATAACTTCTACTGGAAAACTTCCTTCAAATTCGGGGAATTCCCAAAGAATTTCATTTCCCATTTCCAGACGATTGGAACCTTTTGAAATGAAATAATTTTTCATGATTTCGGGATTCACAATCGCCTCAAATACGGCTTGAAGCTGTGCTTGAATTGCAATTTTCGCCTTAGCTGTTAGCTTTTGCATGATGCTTGTTTTGTTTTAATAAATAGGCCATAATTGCCGAAGCTACAAGTCCAAATAGGGCAGAGAAGAGGGTACTTTTAATCATGTAATTTTCAAGATTAAATAGTTGTTCCGCTTTTTCTAAAGTCATGATATTCTTTTCTACCACATAGTGGATGACATTTTCAAAATAATCGGGTGTAATGACGGTTGAAATGATATACTGCACCAATGGTGTTAAAATGGTGATAAATCCAGTCATAATAATTCCCGATTTGAATCCATCTTGGAAACCAAAATTTGAGGAATAAGTAGTTTCTCTTCTTTCACGAATTGCCCAATAAAAAAGCAACAAATTGGGAATCAAAATGAACATCGTCACATAGGGTTGCAACGTTAAATACCGATTCGGGTCATGTAATCCTACGACCTTTTCACCCAATATCCATAAAAGAGAGAGAAGTGAAAAAAGAATTGCCCATTTTAATTCAATTGTATATTTCATGAGCCGTGATTGGGTAAAGGATAGGAAATCATCCAATGAATACCAAACTTATCGACAAACGATCCAAAATAATCGCCCCAAAACATTTCCTCCATTGGCATTTCCACTGTTCCACCAGCCGAAAGTCCAGTGAATAGTTTATCTGCTTCTTCACGTGAATCTGTCGTGATGGAAATATTGTTGTTGTTTCCTTGTTTCAATACATATCCCATACTTGGCAAACAATCAGAACCCATTAAATGTTGTTTTTCATTGATCTGAATAGCAACATGCATTGTTCGATTCTTTTCATCTTCTGGTACTTCAAAGTCTGGAACATTGTTCATTTTTTGTAAGAAGATTTCACCACCAAAAACAGAATGGTAAAAACGGAATGCTTCTTCTGCATTGCCATCAAAATTTAAATAAGGATTTAGGATCATAATTAGATATTTTTTAAATTAAACCATAGAATACAAACCAAAAGCGTTTCCTTCAGTATCAATACAAATGGAACAAAATCCATGCTCACCCAATGACATTTTGGGTTGTTGAACTTTCCCGCCAGCTTGCTCTACTCGCGACTCCTCAACCGCACAATCTTCGCAAGCAAAATATACAATCGTATTAAGATTGGGATTGCATTCTGTTTTATCCCCAGGCATTTCAATCAAAGCGCCAGACACGCCATTTCCTGTTTCTTCCATGCTGGAAAAAAAAGACATTTTCATAGCGGTGTCTGCTTCTCCTGGAGGAGTAATGTCTTGGAAGGTATTTCCTAAAACTTGCGAATAAAAAGCTTTCGCTCTTTCTATCTCTCTCACATAGATTTCAAACCAACAGATGATATTTCTGTCCATAGTGTTTATTTTTTTTGTTCTAATTTTCGTTTTAAATTTTCTAAACCTTCTTGAAAATCCTTGTCCATCTTGTAAACCAAATTCATCAGATTGTACGGATATTGCGATTTTCCAGTAATTCCCCAAATGACTTTTGTTTGATTGGGATTGATACTCTCCGTTTTCAAATAACTCTGTGCGGGTTCCCCAAAACCAAAATCTAATTCCGTTTCGATTCCAACACCTTCATCCACTTTGGTGATTTTCTGCGAACCTTGATTTAGCACTTCGCTATCCCAACGGTAGATAAATCCTTCGGTTCCATCGACGCCTGTTGAAGTGGTTTTCATATTGGGGTCCATTAATTGCCATTTCCCAAATTCATCTTGATTTTTGACCAATTTGATATAGTCATACACGACAGATTGCGGTTGATCAATGATGATTTCACTCTCGGCTTTCATTTCTTTGGGAGCGATCGCTGCAATAAGAAGTACTAGCAAAATCAAACCAATAACTCCAAATAAAAAGTATTTTAAAAATTTCATAATGAGCGAATTAATTCTATTAAAGGTATTGAAAATATTTATTTCTACTTCAAAATTCAGAAAAAATCCTTAGACTTGTCATGGCAATTTCTGCCATGTTTAGGGGTTAAAAATGACAAAATTGAAAACAAAATGAAAATTGGATTTTTAGTTACAGAAAATAGAAGATTGCTTAGCTTGGTGGCAGCTTTAGACTTTTTTGATATGACCAAAAGATTTCTGTCAGAACAAAGCTCTTCTGAGCAATTGGAATTGATTTTAATTGGGATGGAGCAAAAGCATCCTTTTGAAAAGGATTATCCAGGAATTCCCTACAAACAATTGGCGGAAACGATAGAATCCTTGAATATCTTAATCATTCCAGCATTTTCGAGTTATGATATGAAATCCAATATTTCTATGAATGTCAATTTTATTCCTTTTATGGCTCAACAATACCAACAAGGTGCTCATTTGATGAGTTTGTGTACCGGATCATTTTTACTTGCAGCCTCAGGTTTGCTAAATGGTAAACAAGCTACGACTCATGTCGATGGAATTTCGGGTTTTAGTGAAGCCTTTCCAGATGTAGCGTTGAAACCAGAAGCCATCATAACAGAAGATTCTAGAATTTTCACTAGTGGTGGAGCAACTAGTTCCTTTCATTTGAAATTATTCATTGTTCAGAAATTTTTTGGACGCGAAATTGCTTTACGAATTGCCAAAGCATTTGCCATTGATTTGGATCGTGATAATCAATTGTATTTTGATCAATTTCGACCGAATTTGGTGGAATCAGATGATTTGGTAAGACGAATTCAATTGTTGATTCAAGAAAAGTATTTCGAAATCAAAAATTTGGAAGAAGCACTAGAAGAAATTCCTTCCAGTAAACGAAATATCATTCGTCGATTCAAACAATCTACTGGTTTGACACCGATTCGCTATTTGCAAAAAACGAAAATTGAAGCGGCTAAGAATCTTTTGGAAACGACCAATAAAGACATTGTAGACGTGATGGTTTCTACTGGATACAACGATATGAAAAACTTCCGAAATCTTTTCAAAACCTTTACAGGATTAACTCCGACAGCTTATCGTGAAAAATATGGTATGCGATTGAGTTAGCTTTGAATAGATTCTTTTAAATCTGTTGAAATGTAAAATTCTCTCCCAAATAGACACGACGAACATCTTTGTCATTGGCCAATTCTTCAGGAGAACCTTCTTTCAGGATTTTCCCTTCAAACATGATATAGGTTTTGTCTGTAATCGCCAAGGTTTGCGATACATTGTGGTCGGTGATTAAAATCCCGATGTTCTTATGTTTCAACGAACGAACGATTTTTTGAATATCCTCAACCGCAATTGGGTCAACGCCCGCAAAAGGTTCGTCCAGCAAAATAAATTTGGGTTCGGTTGCCAAACATCGCGCAATTTCGGTACGGCGACGTTCACCTCCCGACAATAAATCTCCACGATTTTTGCGCACATGTTCTAAGCTGAATTCCTCGATCAATTCGTCGGTTTTCTTTTGTTGTTGTGCTTTGGATAATTTGGTGAATTGCAAGACAGATTTAATGTTGTCTTCAACCGATAACTTACGAAATACAGATGCTTCCTGTGCCAAATAACCGATTCCTTTTTGAGCTCGTTTGTACATGGCATCGTTCGTAATGTCCAATTTATCCAAAGAAACTTTTCCAGAAGTTGCTTTGACCAAACCAACAATCATATAAAAAGAAGTGGTTTTTCCTGCTCCATTAGGGCCTAGTAAACCAATGATTTCTCCTTGCTCTACAGAAAATGAAACATTTTTCACTACGTGCTTGCTGCCGTAGTCCTTTACCAAATTTTCTCCTTTTAATACGATTCCCATTGGGTCAAAGATAATTGTTTTTCTATTCTGATTCAAAAAAGCTTAGGCAGATACGCGTTTGTTGGTTCTTGAAATGGCTTTTTCATTTTTCCATTCAATCCAATTTTGACCTTTCATTTTACGCATCAAATTATCATAATTACGCATGATAAAGATGTTGTAAACTGCTTCCGATAAATTTTTAGGTTTATGCGCAAGAGAACGCAAACTCATGGAAAATCCAGGCGTAATATACTTCATATAATGCCACCAACCTTCAGGCATATATAGCATTTGACCATGTTCCAAATCAGTAACCATGGGCTTCACATGTTTCAAAGCTGGCCATTTTTCAAAATCGGGATTGTCAAAATCGATGTCTTCTCGACATATAACCGAATAAGGGATTTTGTACATGTACTTAGTTTGATCGGGTGGTACGATGATGCATCGCTTTTTACCAGCAAAATGAAAATGTAAAATATTGGCCAAATCAATATCATAATGCATGAAGACATTGGATCCTTCACCTCCAAAAAATAACATAGGAAGACTTTTGAACAAATTCAATCCCAAATCTGGCAATTGATAATCGCTTTGAAGTTCTGGAACTTCTTTCATCAAATTATACAAAAAGATGCGTAAATCGGTTGGTCCTTGATTCATCAAATCAATGTATTCGCTCATTTTCATACGAGCGACTGGTTCATTCACTTTTTTGGAATAATCAACAGGATCGTTGTTGTACAAGGGAACGATTTTATCTCCGGCAACTTTTTTCAAGTAGTCAAAATTCCATTTTTCATAAGCGGGCCAATCCTGAATGAGATTCTCGACTACTACGGGTTTTTGAGGTTTAACATACAGATTTTGAAAATCTTTAGCTGAAATATTGGACAGTCTTTCTACCTGTGAAAATTCAAATTGCATAACCTTAATTTAACAGGCAAAATTATAAACAAATTCCTTTCCAAATTTTAATTTCTATATGAAATAGGTCAATTTTAAGTACCTTGCGAAAGGTTTGCTAGGTATGAAAACGAATTTCTCTCTCTTACTGTTTTTGCTAGGAATTTTTCTTTTAGGGCAAGAAAAACTTATTCCTCAGTTTGTTTCCGAAACTGGAAAGGTTAGTTTGACTTCACAAAATTTGGAAATTAATGTGATTGGTACCACTGCAGATGTACGATTGTATCAATCTTTTCGTGCAAGCGAAACCCAAACAGCATCCTATTTGTTTCCGGTTTCAACCGAAACTTCTTTGTATGAATTGATGGTCTATTATCCGAATAAAATTCTTTCAATGGATATTCGAAATATGGACAACATAAGGAAACAAGTTTTAGCCGAAAACAAAAAAGGAAAAAAAATCCAACTCAATCATAGCGCAGATTCCCATTTCATCAAATTAACGCTTAAAGATCTTCCGCAAAATGAAGAAGTAAAAGTGGTCTTGAAATATATGCAGAATTTGGAAAAAGAAGCAGAATGGAAGTTTTTAAATATTCCATCCTTTATTTCAGATTCTTACGACTTGGAACTAGAAAAAACACATTCACAAATCAATATCATCAGTCCGACGCCTATTTTTGATACAGAAATCAATCTGGCTGATGCCAAAATCAAATCGGTTTCGAGTAAATACCAAGAAATACAGTATGCTGGAAAGGATTGGAATTCTCCTATTCAACTAAAATTTCATACGCGAGGAGATCAAGCTGACGCTGGAATGTTGGTGTATGAAGACAAGGGTTGCCGTTATATTTTGGGAGTAGTAGAACCTCCAAAAGTTATCGATCCCGAACAAATTGCGCCAAGAGAATATGTTTTTGTGATGGATATTTCAGGTTCTATGCAAGGATTTCCCATCGAAACCTCCAAAGAATTGGTCACGAGAATTTTATATGATTTAAAACCCGAAGAGAAATTCAATATTTTATTTTTCGCAGGAGGAAGCGATTTCTTTTCCAGTCAATCGGTTTATGCAACGCCAGAAAACATCGATTTGGCTATTCAAGCCATCAATCAACAAAAAGGAACTGGGAAAACCAAAATCAGCGATGCGCTTCAAAAGGTTTATTCCTACAAACCCGATGCTTCCTACAATCGTGTTGTGGTTTTGGTGACAGATGGTAAATTGATGGAGGATCGAACCTTGTATTTGAATTTGAAATCGAATTTGAAATTTGCGCAATATTTCTGTTTTGGAATTGGCTATGATGTTGATCGTAGAACCATCCAACAATTGTCCAATGCGATGGGAACCGAATCGGTTTTGATTACAGAACAATTAGAAGCTGAAGTGGAAATGATGAAATTTTTTAATTTGATTCGAACGCCTTTGCTACGCCACATAGAAGTTCAGTCCAAAGAATTGAATTTGCAAGAAACTTATCCCAATCAGTTCAAAGGATTTTTATCAAGCGAATCTTCTAGTTTTGTGAGCAAGGAATGTAGTGGTATGCGCGATCCGAAGTTGATTTTAACAGGAATCAATGGGGAAGAGAATTATCGCGAAGAATTTCGATTGCCCTCTCAAACAAAAAATGATGAATTATCCATCTTAAAATTGGTATGGGCAAAGGAAAAAATTGAATTTCTGTTGCAAGAAGAAGAACGTTGTGGCAAACGTTGTTATGATGATGGGAAATTTAGAAATCAAATCATCAGAATAGGTGAGGAGATGAACATTGCAACGCCATATACTTCCTTTATTCAAGAAGGATACAACAATAATAATGGAAACAAAGGTCGCAAAGATTCTTTGTATGAAAATCCGTTTAATTCTTTGACATTTCAGAATGATTTCGATTCCGATTTTGACCGAATTCCCAATACGCATGATGAATGTCCGTTTGATAAAGGAACGATTGATCGAAAAGGTTGTCCAAGAACCAAAGAAGAGAAAATTACCTCTGAAATTAACCGAATGTTTGAAGGAATTGAATTTGATTTCGATTCCTACCAAATCAAGTCAGAATTTTACGACAAATTGAATACTGCAGCAGAAATCATCAAAAATCAAGCGAATCAAACATATATTGTGGAAGGACATACCGATGCAGCTGGAACGCCAGAATACAATAATAATTTATCCTTGAATCGGGCAAAATCGGTTTTAAATTACTTGAAAGAAAAAGGTGTCAATGTAAGCCAATTGACCATTGTAGGAAAAGGCGATACAGAATTGCGTCATCCAGAATGTCGTCCTCATACGGTTTGTGATGATCAAAAGAATTTCGAGAATCGTCGTGTGATTTTCAAAGTTGTTCCTTAAATTTGACAAGCATGACAACAACTTCTACCTAATTTTAAATTATTGATTTTGAAATATTTCACTTTAATAACAGTACTAATTGCATTTTTGACTGCATCTTGTTCTACCCAAAAGCTAAATGAAAAATTGGTGGATTCAGACCTAGATGGAGTACATGATGTGCGTGATGCTTGTCCAAATGAAGCCGGTTCTATATTCAATTTGGGTTGCCCTATCGAAAACAATCAATTGACATTGAGTCAAATTGATCAATTGAAATCAACCGATACCGATTTAGACGGAGTGATGGACGACAAAGATGAATGTCCACTTCTGTATGGATCACCTTTTAATCAAGGTTGTCCTATCGATTAAATAAAAATAAAATCTAGTATTTACATAAAAAAAGCTCCGAAATTCGGAGCTTTTTCATTTATTCTGTATCTACGCCACCGCCGTACATTTCTTTGTATTTTTCTTGAAGTTCTTTCATGTCGGCCATGAATTTTTCTTCGGTCACAACTTCACCTTTCGTTGGTTTGGTAATTTTAATTTCTTCTTCCTTCACCGCCACTTTCACAGCATCGATGATGATATCTGTTCCTGCCATGTTGAATTCCGCTTTTAAGACCAATCCAGGCAATCCCCAAACACGGTCTGGACCATCTTTGATGGTTAATTTTGGGGTGTACCAAGCAACAATAGAAGTAGAGTCATTTAACTCACCAGTCGCTTTGTAAGTTGGGAAACCTGCAATTTCTGCCGATTCCTTTGAAATTTTCCATTTGTAATCCCTTAATTCCTCCTTAATTAAATAGGATTTACCAGCATTCATAGGTTTTAAGTAATACTTCTCAGCTATGTTTTTATACAAAGCTTCTTTATCCATCGCCGTCATTTGAGCTAGAATCAAACCAGCAGGAGATTGATCATTGTTGATTTTCTCTTGTAATTTGTATTCAGATTCAGAACCATTGGTTTTCAATTTGTAGTCCATGAAAATTCCATTCTTGATTTCTTGACGCAAAGGTTCTTCAACCTGTGATCTCCATGCAGCAGGAACATTTTTCAATACTTCTTCCGCATCCAATTTCATTTCCATTCTGTAGTCAATTTCCATAAATTGCGTTTTGTTTTGAGCATTTAACCCAAAAGCAATCAACAAGGAAAAAGCAAAAAATATGTTTCTCATAATTAAAGTGTTTGATAAATAAGTATTCATTTAGATTGAATTGTTACAGAAATTTCGAAAAATTCCACTTAGTTTTTCAGAATTGTGGAATGTAAAAATTCTATTTTCCATCCGTCTTTTGATCGAACTAAAATCGCACTTTCCAACCATTTCATTTGGGCAATTTCCGTATCATTCATCGTGAAAGTTGCCGTATGATAAAACCCAATAATCGCTTGATTATCTTTGATCTTGGTGCTTAGGAGATCAAAATCATTGATTCGGTTAAATCGATGCTGTTTGTTTTCTTCAGACTGATACATAGCTTTTTGATTTCGAACAAATTGCTGAATCGAATCTAACGTAAAAATTTCACCATTTTCAAAAATCTGAACGTCTTCTGTAAAATAGATTGGAATCTTCCTCTCATCTAAATTTGAAAACACATCTTGAAACATTTGTTCGATGGTTTTTTGAATTTCTGTTTCATCTAGACTTTGGGCTTGTAGGATTCCGAAACTCAACATCAAGAGTAAACTTGCGATTATTTTCATATAATTTTAGTGTTATGAATTCTGTAATTTACTTTACAAATCTAATTCCAAAATTTCTACAAACAGAAAAAGTAAATAACAAAGTCGCTATTTCCTTTTAAGTAAAATTGATGAGGGTTATTGATACAAATTCATATGTTCACCTTCTGCTTGATATTTCGGCATTTGAACAAATTGAATAAAATCTTGTTTTAAAGCATTGTTATTCATTCCTGCGTATGGGACGTAAAATTCTGTATTCTGATAATTTGTCCAGAACATAATGGAAGCAACTG
Source organism: Moheibacter stercoris (assembly GCF_040545805.1). Lineage (NCBI taxonomy): Bacteria > Pseudomonadati > Bacteroidota > Flavobacteriia > Flavobacteriales > Weeksellaceae > Moheibacter > Moheibacter stercoris. The sequence goes on along the minus strand of NZ_JBEPMO010000016.1, from coordinate 20,674 downwards.
GCGCTCCAACTTCTGTAATGGCTTGATTAAGCTGGGTAAAATAATTGGATGTTGTAAGATTTAATTCTCCTGTTTCTGCCCAAACTATCGGTTTGTTTTTGGCTTGTCCAATGGACTTTAAAATTCCTAAATGATTTTTCAAGGTTACCCAATCTGTACCATGTCCATTGTTATTTCCATAATATCCATCGAAACCAAGTATGTCTACGACATCATCTCCTGGGTATCTCGCCATAAAAGTCGATTCATTTTGAAAATAACCTGGTGCATAACAAACCAACATATTGGTCAAGCCTTTATTTCGTAAATATTCAATCGTAAATCGAAACAATGTTTTATAATCGGCATCTGAAGATGCAGTTGAGCCCCACCAAAACCAATTGTGATTGGCTTCGTGATAGGGACGAAAGATAAAAGGAATCGGACTTCCATCATTGGATTTTAATTTGGAAAATTCAGTGTAATATTTGTCCAAGAGATTTTTGTATTGATCATGCAAACTTCCGCCTGGAATCATTTTGGCTACCAAACCTGGCGTTGCATCCCAAGAATTTCCTTGATTGTCCAATCGGTAGGGATGCATGCTAAATGTGTTGACCCCACCGCGCATAAAGGCTTTTTTTGCTTCATCCATCGTTGTATCAAAACTCACATAATCATAAGTTTCATTTGGATTATCGGGTCTCGGAGACATTTCCCAACCGTACAAAGCTGGAAATTTCCCAGATACTTCTTTGAAATCACTATGATTGGGCATTTGCCATAAACGCCATCCCACACCTGCAATGGTTGTTGCTTGATGACCTATCAAAATATTTCCTTGTTGAGCATTTTGATCTAGATTGGTTAATAATTTTTGAGCCGAACCAGAAATTGGCGTATCAATCGGTTCTTCAATTGGGTCCTCTTCGATTGGTGTTTCAGCATTGTCGTCAGAACTACAACTTCCCAAAAACAACAAGAAGAACAAACTCAAAAAAATCGAAATAGTATGTTTTTTCATGATTTAAATTATTTTAAATCAAATCTATGATAGAATCAGAATGCTTGTTATTGAAATTTCATCAACTGCGAATTTGGGTTGAGGAATGAACTTTGAAATACCTATGAGTTAGTTCTGTCTATAATTTGAATAATTTTATTCTGGAAGAAGACAAATTCCGATTCGCCATGCATTATCATCGCATCTCCTGATTTTAAATCGTCTCGTAAATCTTGAGCCAAAATTCCTTCGAAATGGATCTGAACCTTAACAGTTGTTCCTTCAAATTGCCAATTACTAGGTGTTTGTCTACGCTTAAAAAAAATAGATTTTGCTAATTCTGCATGTTCTTTAAATTCACGAAATCCAGTTAGTTTCAAAACAATTCTTCCATCTACTTGGTGTTCAAATTCTATCGTTTGGTCAAAATTTTCCATCATTCGTTCTACATCCATTTGATTGTAGGCGTTTAGATAATTTTCAATAATTCGTTTAAAATTAGATGGAAACATGTTTTGTTGTTAAGTTCGTAATATTTTCTCTAAGGTTTTACCTTTTGCCAATTCATCTACTAATTTATCCAAATAGCGAATTTTCTGCATCAAAGGATCTTCAATTTCTTCTACACGATAGCCGCAAATTACACCTTTTATTTTGGAAACGTTGGGATTGAGTAAAGGAGCATTCTTAAAAAAGTCTTCAAAGGTTGTTTGGTTTTGAAGAATTTCTTGAAGCCTAAGTTCATCATATCCCGTCAACCAAAATATAATTTGATGCAATTCTTCTTGCGTTCGTCCTTTCTATACCACCTTATTTACATAGTGCGTATAAACACTTGAAAACGCCATTTTGAAAATCCTTTCATTGTTTTTATTTGTTGACATTTGTTTGCAAAGATTGAGATGTTTTTGGTTCAATTTACAACAAAAAATCGACTGAAATTAAATCTCTAATTTGAATTTCATATAGTCAAAATCCCATTTCACACTTGGAGCAGAAAAACTATCTTTGCGCCATGGGAAGAAAACAAAGAAAAAATATCTTTCTTGAAAATATAGAAGTATTACGAGCGGGAGCGAAAGGTGTCTCAATTGGAAAAACAGAAGATGGAAAAACAGTCTTGATTCAGGATGCTGTTCCAGGCGATGTTGTGAATGTCAATGTACACAAAAAGAAATCCAGTTATTTAGAAGGAAAAGCAACCGAAATCCTTAAAAAATCTCCGTATCGAGTAGAACCCAAATGCATTCATTTTGGTGTTTGCGGAGGATGCAAATGGCAAAATTTGGATTATGCAGCTCAATTGCAATTCAAACAAGATGAAGTTGCCAATAATTTATTACGAATTGGCGGATTTCAAGATTTGGAAATCACCCCAATTTTAGGATCTCAACAAGAATACTATTACCGCAACAAATTGGAATATACCTTTTCCAATTCTCGTTGGTTAACGCTAGAAGAAATTCGTGATACCGAAGCTTCCTATACACGCGATGCACTTGGATTTCATATTCCTGGCCAATGGAGTAAGGTGTTAGACATCCAAGAATGTCATTTGCAAGAAGAACCATCCAATGCAATTCGTTTAGAAGCCAAACGATATGCCATTGAAAAAGGATTGGATTTTTATGATTTGAAAAATCAAGATGGATTTTTACGAACTCTCATGATTCGTTCCAATCAAAAAGGAGAATTTATGGTTTTGGTTCAATTCTTCCGTGAAGAAGAAGAAAACCGAATAGCCTTCTTGCAAAATTTGAAGGATAAATTCCCACAAATCGTTTCCTTATTGTATGCGATCAATCCAAAAGGAAATGATTCCATCTATGATTTGGATATCCAATTATTTGCAGGAGAAGATCATCTGATGGAAGAAATGGAAGATTTGAAATTCAAAATCGGTCCGAAAAGTTTCTATCAAACCAATCCCAAACAAGCCTATGAATTGTACAAAATCACACGAGATTTTGCTGATTTAAGCGGAGATGAATTGGTGTATGATTTGTATACCGGAACAGGAACAATTGCTCAATTTGTTTCCAAAAAAGCACGAAAAGTAGTAGGAGTAGAGGCCGTTCAAGAAGCGATTGATGCTGCCAATGCAAACGCAGAACGCAACGGAATCACCAATTGTACGTTTTACTGTGGTGACATGAAAGACATCTTTGATGATGCTTTTATTGAAGCCAATGGAACACCAGACGTGATCATCACCGACCCTCCAAGAGATGGAATGCATAAAAATGTGGTAGAAAATATTTTGAAAATCAATCCGAAACGTGTCGTGTATGTAAGTTGTAATTCTGCAACTCAAGCGCGAGATTTGGAATTGATGAAAGCGCAATATAAAATTGTGAAAACCCAACCGGTTGACATGTTTCCACAAACGCACCATGTTGAAAATGTTGTACTTTTGGAACGTATTAACAACTAATCGATGAAAAAAGGAATCTTGTTTTTGGGAATTGCCATTGCCTCAATTTTCGCTATTTCTTGCGAAGAAGATGATGTTTGCGTTGGCGAAGGAACTCCTTATTTAACCGTTGTATTTCGAAATAATTTGAATCAAACCAATTTCAAAGATTCATTGACGATAATTGCAGCGAACAATATAAATTTCGAAAATGCGGTGGAAGTTTTACCCAAAACCTTTACCGATAGTGTGAAATTGCCATTGGGCGGATTGGAATCTAGCGCTACGTATTTCCAAATCAAAAGACGCAGCAATACAGAAAACGATATTTTGACAGTCAATTATAGTCCCAAATCATCTTATGTATCGAAAGCTTGTGGATTTCGTTTGACCTACGAAAATTTGAACTATCAATCCACCGGATTCTACATAGAAAACATCATTCCAAGTGAATCAACAATTTTAGAAAATGAAGCCACTACGAACTTATATATCGCTCTTAGCAATTAGTACCATTGGACTTCAGGCGCATGCCCAAGAAGATTCGATAGCATTGGAAACAAAAGTTTTGGTCAAGGAAACTCAATCCATTGCCGATAGTTTAAAAGGCTATAAAAAAGCTGGAAATCTATTTGTAGGAGTAGATTTGTTCAATCCGGTCATGTCGGCATTTACCGATAAACAAGGAGCTCAAGCCATGGTTTCCTATCGAGTGTACAAAAAATGGAATGCCGTTTTGGAAGTCGGATACGAGAAAAACCATTACGATGAGTTGGATTGGAACGTAGATGTAAACGGAATCTATGGAAAAATCGGATTTAACTGGTTTGTTTCGCAAGATTACCAAGATGCTTCCAATGGTTTTTATACAGGGATGCGTTTTGCCTATGCTGCGTACGAACAGACGATTAATCAATATCCAATTAGAACTTCGGGCAATCAAGTTGATCAGTTCGGAAGTTTACCTTCTGCCAATGCAAGTTCCTATTGGATCGAATTAGTAGGAGGAGCGAGAGTTAAACTCTTGTCCAATTTCTATGCAGACGTATCTATTCGTCCCGAAATTTACGTTGGAAGCAGCAAACAAGAAGACATTGATCCCTTGGTCATTCCAGGTTATGGAAAAGATATTGGACCTATAAATTTCTCCGTTTTTTGGGGAATCACCTATAAATTCTTTTAGAAATAAATATTCAAGCATAAAGCGAATTTCATCAAAGGAAGTTCGCTTTTTTTGTTTTTGGGCGGCACCCTTTGGATAGATAAATCTTCATTATTAGAAAGAAATCGCCAAAAGGGTCGGGCTATCCATTGCAACTCCTCTCCGCTACGCGACTGCGGGGTTTCCATTTCTATCCCTGCCGCAAATTAGCTTTAATATCAAAACAAAATTCGTTTAGAAGAAAAGATTTAAAATCAAAACAATTAATTAAATCTTGATTCAATTTTGGCCATAAAAAAAGCCCGAACGAATCGGGCTTTTTTTGAATTAAAATTCAAATTATTTTTTAATTAGTTTTTTGGTAATGGTTCCTTGATCTGAATGGATGTAAACCATATACACACCCGGTAGGAAACCTTTCATATCAATGGTTTGCTTCGCATCAAACTTACCAAATTTCTTGTCAAATGCAATTTGTCCCGTTGGAGCGAAAATTTTCACATGTGCATTGGTCAATGATTTAGAAGTTTGGATGTTTAATTGATCCACAACTGGATTCGGATAAACCGTCAAAGCATTTGATAAATCTAAGTCTGTTACAGCCATTTGGTTGTCAACTCCATTGATAACCAAAGCAAAATTTTGGTTATTGTTCACCAAGTTTCCTTTGTGGGTTACTTTGAACGTATAGGTTTGACCAGCAACTGGATTTTCGATGAATACTTGTTCCACATTGTCCACAACATTGTCTCCTTGTGTAGCTGCAGCAGCAGGATTGTTGTAATCCAATTTCCAAGGCATATAGGTAGTTCCATTGCTTTCAATTCTGAAATCCAAATCATTTACCAATTTTGGTGTACGATTGTTTAATTCAATTGGAACAGTAGGAGTTCCCGCGATATCCAACCAAGCGATTGTCGCTTTGATAGGCTCTCCACCTTTCGCTGTGAAAGAAACTGTATATTCACCATTTTGAGCAAGTGATAAATCTGCCATGAATGAATCTTCATTGATATTTAGGATGGTTTCAGCACCTTTCAATGCATCAATTAATCCAAATCCAAATACATAATCTGGTCCAATATGTTCACCTGCTTCATTTGCTGTATTGATCAACAAAGCTTTCATCATGTCGGAACGTAAATACCCACCATCTTTCTGATGTTTGACTTGTTGCATCAACAAACCAACACCAGCAGCAGCAGGAGCAGAGAATGAAGTCCCTGACCAGTTTGCATAAGAAGTATCAGCAGTGTTGTTTGCACCATAAACGTTACTTCCAATCGCTGTAATATCTGGTTTGATACGTCCATCATCAGAAGGACCCGATCCAGAGAAATAAGATACAGTTACATCAGAAGGTTCAGAATAATAGTTCGTTCCTCCCAAAGGATTTACAGAACCAACAATAATGATGTTTTTAGCGTTTCCACCAGCAAATGTTAAACAGTCATATCCACCATTAGAACAGTCTTTTGGTCGAGCAACATTTACATATTCCACCCATCCATTGGTTGGTGTATACGCCATATGGGTTACTGGGCCATTTGGACCTTCTGTATTGTTGTTACCAGAAGATTTGAAAATACTATGCTGTGGAGCATTTAACGCAACATTGTCATAGATTGCATCTGTTTGAGCATAATACCCAAATAAAGCAGATTCTGTTTCTGATAGATGCGGATATCCATACCAATACCATTTAGATTGGTTTTCATTGTAAGACCATCCTGTTAACGATCCGTAAGAGTGATTGGAAACCATATAATCATGGTTTTCTGGTAAATTTGATTGAGCTGCCATTTCACTTGTGGTTGATCCTGTTGTGAAATTCAAGGCTTTTAAATTGGCTTCGGGCGCTATACCTTTTGCATTTGCAATAACTCCTGCACCTACGATAACACTTCCTACTGCTGTCGCATGAAATGAATTTGAACCAGTTGTTTCCACATTGGTTGCTCTACCCGAAAATTCTTGATGCGTCGTTCTTACCAAACCACCATCCCAAATATAAGCAGTCATTCCATCACCAGTAATTGTATATCCTGGAATCGTTCCATTATGTAATTTATCTACATCCATGGAGTTGATTTGCGATCTACTATCTGAAGCAAAAAATACTGGAATGCCATCGTAAATCCCTTGAAATGAAACACCTTCTGGTAAATTATCCAAAATATTTGTGGTAACATTTTTTATCGCCTCTGCTAAAGCTTGTTCTTCTTCAATCGCAATCTTTTGTAGCTCTGCTCGATTAACCTTTTCCTGGCTAAATGCCAAGACGCTGGTTAATAGTGCTGCCATAAGTATTGGTTTTTTCATATCCCTTTATTGTTTAAATTTTATAAATATCAAATATAGAAACTTTTGCAGTAAATAATCCATAATTTAATAAAACAGTTTTGCCTTCAATTTTATCAACCGTTGCGACGCTTGTACTATCTTTTATTTTTACGCGGTCTCCAACTTTCAAATTATCAATGGATTTTTGAATTTCCATTTCCTTTTTTTCTTCGATTTTTTGCTTCTCAACCACCAAGATTTCCTTGTTCTTCTTCAATTCCTTCTTGATTTCTTTCTCGACAATCTTTTCTTTCTTTTTCTCAATCGCCAAAGTTTCGGTTTTCTTGGAATTCTCCATTTCTACCCATTTCAAGAAGTTTGAAATCAATACTTTTTTGTTTTTCGATTTTAAGTATTGATCTGCCCATTCATTCATCTTTTTTCCAATTGTCAAGGCTTTCAATTCATTGTCATACAACAATTGAAAATCTACCAACTTCTCACGAATTTTTTCCTGCGTTGTTTCCAATTCTCTAGATTGCTCAACTGAGGTTTGTTTTAATTCTTCTACTTGATTTTTCGTTTTTTGAATTTCAAATTTTTCCTGCTGAAGTTTTAAAATGGTTTTATCGAGGCGAACTTTGTCTTGTTCTACTTTCTTTTTGGCGCGATTGATTAAACGGAAAGGAATTTTATTTTTTTCAGCAACTTCAAAGGTAAACGAACTTCCTGCTTGACCAATTTCCAATTTATACAAAGGATTCAATGTTTTTTCATCAAATAGCATACTGGCATTGATTGCTTCTGGTAAATTTTCAGCCGCAATTTTGATGTTGGTATAATGCGTGGTGAAAATTCCAAAAGCTTGTCGTTCATAAAATTCTTCAAAAAAAACTTCAGCCAAAGCTCCACCCAATTCTGGATCGGATCCTGTTCCAAATTCATCTACCAACAACAAAGTCTTATCGTTCACATTTTTAATGAAATAAGACATTTGTTTTAAACGATAACTATAAGTTGATAATTGATTTTCAATGGATTGATTATCGCCAATATCGGTGAAGATTTTCTCAAAAAATCCCATTTCAGATTTCGGATGAACAGGAATTAACAAACCACTTTGAAGCATCAATTGATTCAAACCAATTGTTTTCAACGTGATACTTTTTCCTCCCGCATTGGGTCCAGAAATAATGATAATTCGTTGTTGCGGATCAAGTTTCAGCGTTTGAGGTATTGTTTTTAATTTTCGTTCTTGATTGGAAAGGTATAACAACGGATGATAAGCATCTACTAAATTGATGGTTAATTCCTCTTTCAGAATGGGTAAAGTTCCATTGATTTGTGCTGAAAATTGAGCTTTTGCTTGGGTGAAATCCAAATATTCCAACAATTCTTCATATTCTTCCAACAATTCCTTGTGAACCGAAATAACGGCAGTTAAGGATTTCAATATTTTGATGATTTCTTTGGATTCCTCTTCTTTCAATTCCTCCAATTCTCGACTTGGCTTTTGAACCGATTCTGGTTCAATAAAAGAGATAGATCCTGTTTTGGAGGTTCCCAATAACCTTCCTTTTACACGTTTCCTAACAGAGGAATTAACGGCTAACACTCGTTTATCATCGACAATGGTTTCCTTGATATCGTCCAAAAATTGAGCATTGTGCTGAATGGATTTTTTAAACAATTCAGCAATTTTGGCGGAAACAAGACGGATTTTCTTTCGAATTTCCAATAATTCAGAACTTGCATCATCCTTGATTTCTCCATGACGATTGAAAACGCCATCTATTTCTTTGACAATTTCTTTCTCGTAAAGGACTTTAGAAGTAATTTGAATCAATTCTGGAAAATATTCTTCAAATTTGACCATATGCTTCGTTATTTCTTTGATTTGAAGCGCATTGGATTTTATCTGAAAAAAATGCTCCACATTGAGATAATAATTCTCAATTTCCAAATGAGGCAAATACTCACTCATATAATAGAATTCCGAGAAGGGAATTCGATTACCCGATTCAAAACTTGCTACATATTCATGCGTAGTTTTCAAATCTCTAACCAAAACCTCATGATCGGAATAAGGCTCTAAATCGAGCAATAATTGAGCGGTTTTCTCATTGAAAGCGAACTCAGAAATAAGGCTTAGAATTTTCGGTAATTCTAAATCTTTTAATGTCTGTTTGGATACCTGCATTGGTACAAAAATAATCTATATTTGGGAATTAGTTGAGGAATTTATGGACGTGAAAATGGAAGCTTCTTGGAAAGAAGTAGTAAAAGATGAATTTGACAAACCTTATTTTCAAAATTTGGTTGAATTCGTCAAATCAGAATATCAAAACCAAACAATCTATCCGCCAGGCAATAAACTATTTACTGCTCTTGACCATACGCCCTTTGAAAAAGTAAAAGTGGTGATTTTAGGTCAAGATCCTTATCATGGACCAGGTCAAGCACATGGATTGAGTTTTTCAGTTCCCGATGGAATTCCGCATCCACCAAGTTTGAAAAATATATTCAAAGAATTGCAAACAGATTTGGGTCTAGAGATTCCAAAATCGGGTAATTTGGAAAGATGGGCAGATCAAGGCGTTTTATTATTGAATGCAACTTTAACTGTGAGAGCAGGACAGGCAGGTTCGCATCAGAAAAAAGGATGGGAAACATTTACAGATGCAATCATTCAAAAGTTGTCGGAACAAAAAGAACAATTGGTTTTTATTTTATGGGGAGCTTATGCACAGAAAAAAGGCTCCATCATTGACCCATCAAAACATTTTATCATCAAATCGGCGCATCCATCGCCTTTATCTGCTTACAATGGATTTTTTGGAAGTCAACCTTTTTCCAAAACAAATGCGTATTTAAAATCAATGGGTAAACCTGAAATCCAATGGTAAGAGTAAATTGAAGTTGGATAATTATTTCCTTATGGTAATTATCGTTATTTTTGACAACCAAAATTATAAAGCATAAACAAGATGAAATCATTCATATCTTACGACACAAATTCTGATTTTTCTATTTACAATATACCTTTTGGTGTAGCAATTTTAGCAGACGATTCTGTTGCATGTGTTACACGAATTGGTCATACAGTTATCGATTTGGCAACTTTGTTTGATCAAGGTTATTTTGACAAATTTGATTTGGAAGAAAATGTTTTTGAGGCTTTTACATTAAATGAATTCATTTCGTTAGGAAAAGAAGTAACAGTTCCTATTCGTGAACACATTCAATCATTATTATTAGAAGGATCTGAATTGTCCAAAGATGAAGAAACGCAAAAATTGGCTTTTCATACCTTGCCAAATGTTTCCATGCAAATGCCAGTTCACGTTCCCAATTATACCGATTTTTACAGCAGCATAGAACATGCAACCAACGTTGGGAAAATGTTTCGCGATCCAGAGAATGCATTATTGCCCAACTGGAAACATATTCCGGTAGGATACCACGGAAGAGCTTCCTCTATTGTAGTTTCGGGAACGCCAATCCATCGTCCAAAAGGTCAATCCAAACCAAAAGATGCCGATTCACCGATTTTCGGACCTTCTTTACGTTTGGATTTCGAATTGGAAATGGGATTTATCACCAATTCCTACACGGAATTAGGCGAAACAATTTCTACAGCAGAAGCTGAAGATCATATTTTCGGAATGGTTTTATTCAATGATTGGAGTGCACGCGATATTCAACAATGGGAATATGTACCATTGGGGCCATTTTTGGCAAAGAATTTCGGTTCGTCGATTTCACCTTGGGTTGTAACCTTGGAAGCTTTGAATCCATTTAGAGTAGAGGGTCCCGTTCAAGACCCTGAAGTATTTTCTTATCTACAATATGAAGGAAAGAAGAATTTCGATATCAATTTGCAAACAATTTTGGTTCCAGAAGAAGGAGGTGAAAATGTGATTTGCACCTCGAACTTCAAATACATGTATTGGAATATGGCGCAACAATTGGCGCATCATACCATCAACGGATGTAACCTTGAAGTGGGTGATATGTATGCGAGTGGAACCATCAGTGGAAAATCGGAAGATTCGTATGGTTCTATGTTGGAACTAACATGGGGAGGAACAAAACCTTTGAAATTATCCAACGGACAAGAACGTAAATTTATCGAAGATAATGATACCATCATCATGCGAGGATGGTGTGAAAAAGACGGAATTCGAGTTGGATTTGGCGAAGTTTCAGGGAAAATTTTACCAGCTAAATAAATATAGAAACGAAATCGTTTAATGATTTGGAAAGCCTGCATTTTGCGGGCTTTCTTATTTATTTTAAAGTTTTAATTTTCAAAATGTTAATAGAGTTTTGAAAACTTATTGAAATGACTTTTGTCATGTGGAATGATAATTGTACCTTTAAATTTATTAACCATTAAACGTATTTTATGAGAAGTATTCTTTGGTTAGTTGCCGTAATTTGTATCATCATTTGGGTCCTTGGATTGATGGGAATCGGTGGTGGAATGGGAATGGGCAACTTAATTCACATTTTATTAGTGATTGCAATTATTGTTATTTTGTTTAATGTCATATCAGGGCGAAAACCCCTTGATTAATAGTTGAATTCAACTTAAAAATGCGTTTGATGAAAAATTCTAACGCATTTTTTTTTATCCAATTCTACTCCAAATAAATTTATCCTTATGATTTTTATCGAAAAAGATTTTCATTGCTTGATGCTGTGGTTTAGATAAATTTGGATCATCTTTTAAAATATGTTCCACCATATATCGTGCAGCTTGTAAGATTTTTTGATCTTTGGCAATGTTGGCCAATTTAAAATTAAGAATTCCACTCTGCTGGGTTCCCATAATATCTCCAGGGCCTCTTAATTGCATATCCACTTCAGCAATTTCAAATCCATCATTGGTTCGAACCATCGTTGAAATTCGTTGGTAAGCATCTTCTGTTAAACCATCTTTGGTCATCAATATACAATAACTTTGTTCCGCTCCACGACCTACGCGACCACGCAATTGATGCAATTGAGAAAGTCCAAATTTTTCAGCACTTTCAATCACCATAACCGAAGCATTGGGTACATTTACTCCAACTTCAATAACAGTTGTAGCGACCAAAATTTGGGTTTCGCCTTTGGCAAATCGTTGCATTTCAAAATCTTTATCAGCAGGTTTCATCTTTCCATGCACAATACTGACCGCGTATTGAGGCAAAGGAAAAGCTCGTGTGACACTTTCGTATCCATCCATCAAATCCTTGTAATCCAATTTTTCCGAACCTTCTATAAGCGGATATACCACATATACTTGACGACCTTTTTGAATTTCATCTTTCATGAATTTGAACAAAGCCAAACGATCTTTATCCTTTTTATGCAAAGTCATGATGGGTTTTCGTCCAGCTGGTAATTCATCAATAATGGAAATGTCCAAATCTCCATACAAACTCATCGCCAAAGTCCTAGGAATCGGCGTGGCTGTCATCACCAAAATATGCGGTGGAATGGTGTTTTTCTTCAAGAATTGCGCTCTTTGCGCAACGCCAAATTTATGTTGTTCATCAATAATGGTCAATCCCAAATTTTGAAAAACAACCGTAGGTTCCAACAAAGCATGCGTTCCTACCAAAATATGGATCTCTCCATTTTGCAGTTTCTCGAAAATCTCTCTACGTTCTTTTGCTTTGGTAGAGCCGCTTAAAATTCGAACTTCAACATTCATTTCAGCCAAATAGTCTTTCATCGCCTGATAATGTTGTTGAGCCAAGATTTCGGTCGGCGCCATGATGGCAACTTGAAATCCATTGTCAATTGCAATCAAAGAGGAGAGAAGTGCTACCATGGTTTTACCACTACCAACATCACCTTGTAATAAACGATTCATCTGAACCGGCCGAGCCAAATCCGCACGGATTTCCTTCAACACTCGTTTTTGGGCATTGGTTAATTCAAAAGGCAAATAATTCTGATAGAAATCGTTGAAATTTCGTCCAACTGTACCAAACTCAAAACTTTTGAATTTACTTTGATGATTGAGTTTCTTCACCAACATCCCCAATTGTAAAAAGAAGAATTCTTCAAACTTAATTCGATTTTCTGCAGCCTTTAAATCTTCAATGGTTTTGGGAAAATGAATTTGTTTATAGGCGTCCAATCGTTTTGGAAAATTAAATTTGGCCATAATATCATCGGGCAAATTCTCATCCAATCGCTGAATGTCCATCAACAATTGAGCTTGCAATTTCTGCATCACTCGATTGGTAATTCCTTTCTTTTGTAATTTTTCGGTACTCGAATAAACTGGATACAATCCTTGCGGCGAAGTTTTATGACTTTCAACCGTTTCGATTTCAGGATGTACGATGTTGATTTTTCGGTTGAATTCGTTGGGTTTTCCATAAATCACCAAAGGTTCAGATTTCATCTTTTGGAGATTTTCTTTCATCCATTTGGTGTATTTGAACCAAACCAATTCGATTGAACCCGTTTCGTCTTCAAATTGTCCGACCAATCGTTTTCCTCGATTTTGACCAATTTCTTCCAAAGTTCTAAGTCTACCTATAATCTGAATTTCAGCCAAAGAAGCTTGAATTTCCTTGATTTTATAGTATTTGGATCGATCAATATGACGAAATGGAAAATAATTCAACAAATCCTCAAAACGAAATATACCCAATTCAGTCTGTAATGTTTGACCTCGTTCGGGTCCAACACCTTTTAGATATTCAATAGGAGTTTTGAGAAAATCGCCAGACATTTTGCTAATTTAAAGGGAATTTTAAATCTGAAAAAATATACCTGGCAATTTCGTTTAGTTATAAGCCCAAATCAATGCTTTTTCCTTGGTTGCTCTATAAATGGTATGATGCTCTTCTGTAGGTTCATCCGAATAAATCCATTTCAACTGAGTAGGAGCATTGTTCTTTAAACTTTCTTCTAAACTTTTTGTATGCGGATTGATGTCCGTAGCTTTTGAACCTGCAAACCAAAGTTTCGTTTCTTTCTCTGGGAAGTTTGCTAAAATTTCTTTTGAATTGGTTACCATTTGATGATTGTTCCACCATAAAGAAGGGTCCATCGCGATATAGGTATCAAACATTTCGGGTTGAACGAAAAAAGTTTCCATTACAAACAAACCTGCCAATGATTCTCCAATGATTCCTTTGTTGTCCGTAGTTCTATATTTTGATTGAATTAACGGAAATAATTCTTGCTCAATAAATGCTCGAAATTTAGCAGATTCCCCAACAACGGGAGCGATTTCTTTGTCTTTCTCAACTTGGGTAGGAGGAGATAAATCTCTTCTACGAATGGTGTTTTCTATTCCAACCAAGATAACGGGTTTGATTTTTTTTGCTTGAATTAATTCAGCCAAGGTATTGGCAATATGCGGAAAATCCTCTTTCGTTCCGCCATCGGGCATATACAAAACAGGAAAGTTTTCTTGGGTTGTAGCATAATTTTCTGGCAACCAAACATTGATTGTTCTGGTTTCGTTTAGTTGTTTAGAATCGACTGTAAAAGTTTCATGATTGGGAACTGGATCTGCTGGAACAGATGGCTTTTGACAGGATAGAATCGTAAACGCTAATAGAGCAATCGTAAGAAATTGTTTCATTTATTTAAGTATTTAGTGCTCCAAAATAAAACAAAACTCCCTAACAGCCAAGGTTATTGGTTGTTTTTAAATGAATCCATCAAAAATTTAACCCTAAATTAAAACAGATTGGGATCATCTGTTTCATCTCCATGCCTTCCTTTGAATGGTCGAATGATCAAACGAACGCTTTTGTTGTATTGAAAATATTGGATAATCCAATTCATCAAGGCGATCATTTTGTTTCGGAATCCCACCAAGGAAACCAAATGAATGAACATCCATACAAACCAAGCAAACCATCCGGCAAATTTCCAATTTGGCAAATCGACAACGGCTTTGTCACGACCAATCGTCGCCATAGAACCTTTATCCTTGTATTTAAAAGGAATCAAAGCGCGATTGTTTTTGAGGTTTTCGAAATTTTTTGCCAATAATTTTCCTTGTTGAATTGCAACTTGCGCAACCATTGGATCTCCTTTTGGTTTTTCTTCTGTCATCATCAAGGATACATCGCCAATCGCAAAAATATTTTCGAAACCTTTTACTTGGTTGAATTCATTCACAGAATAACGACCACCCACAACTACACCATCACCTTCAATACCCGAAATCAAGGTTCCCTTTACACCCGCTGCCCAAATCAAAGTGGTTGCTTCAAAAGGTCGTTTATCGGTGGTGATAATTTGACCATCATAATCTTTCACGGTCATGTTGAACCAAACTTGAACGCCCAATTCTTCCAAATATTTAAAAGCATGGTCAGAAGCGTGTTGAGACATCGAAGGCAATAAACGATCGGAACCTTGAATTAAATGCACGTTCATCCTTCTGATATCCAAATCGGGATAGTCATGCGGCAAAACGTGTTTTTTCAATTCACCCATTGCACCTGCTAATTCCACTCCGGTTGGACCACCTCCAACAATTACATAATTCATTAAACGATAACGTTCATCTAAATCATTGGTTAACAAGGCAGCTTCCAGATTTTGTAACATCAAACTACGCAAATCCAATGCTTCTGGAATAGATTTCATAGGCATTGCATTTTTGGCAATGTTCACATTACCATAATAATTGGTTTCGGAACCTGTTGCGATGACCAAATAATCGTAATGCAAATCCCCAATATTGGAAGAAAGAATTTGGGTTTCAGGATTAATGGATTGAACCTGAGCAATTCGAAAAAAGAAATTCTGCTTTTTAGCGAAAATTTGACGAATTGCATGCGCAATAGAATCGGGTTCTAATCCTGCTGTTGCAACCTGATACAATAAGGGTTGAAACGCATGGTAATTGTGTTTGTCCAATAAAACGACTTGATAGTTTTGAGTGGATAATTTTTTCGCCAATCTCAAACCTCCAAATCCGCCTCCAATTATAACGATCCTCTTTAAGTTGATATCAGGTATATTCATTTATTTCGTTTTGTAAACTCTTGTTAAATCTAATAATTTCACAGGACTCATGGTAAATCCATGAACATTTTTTCGTAAAAATATGCTCGTTTGATCATAAAACAAAGGAACAATCGGCGCCGATCTCATCATCAAGCTATCCATTTCTTTGTATAAAACTTCGCGTTCTTTTTCATCACTAATTTGAAATGCCTTTTCGTACAATTCATCAAATTTTGCATTTTTATAATGCGAATAATTGGGACCTTCTGGTGCGAAATTTTTGGAATAATACAAGGAAAGAAAGTTTTCGGCATCGGGATAATCGGCTCCCCAATTTGCTCTAAAAAACGAAAATTTCCCTGTTGCTTTTCCGTCTCGCATGGTTGGTCCAGGCACGACATTAATCGCAAGATTCAAGCCAACTTTCGCTAATTGTGCTTGGATATATTCGCACACATCAGCATATTCTTGAACAGTTGTCAACTGTATGATGGGCAAATTTCCTTTTTCATTTTGATATGCTTGAATTAATTCTCTTGCTTTTTGTGGTTGATAGGTATAACCTGCATTTTCAGTAAACCCAGGCAAACCTTTTGGGATGAATCCTCCATTGGCTACGGTCGCCATATTGTTCATCATGTATTTGACCATTTTGGGTTTGTCAATCGCATAATTAATGGCTTGACGCAATCGTTCATCAACTGCCTCATTTCCTTCCAAATAAAAACACAAATAAACCGTACTTAAATAATCGAATTTATGGAAATTGAGAATGTCCTCATATTTAGGATTGAGTTCTCCAATTGGTGTCAAAATTTCATTTTTATAAGACGGATCTAAATCGGCCATCATATCGACGTTTCCTTGGATCAATTGTAAAAATTCTGAATGTTTTTCGGGTAAAAAAGTCATGGAAACCGCTTCCAAATAGGGAAGTTGATTACCTTTTTCATCTTTTTCGAAATACAATGGATTTTTTCGAAACACCAATTTGATGTTGTCTTCCCATAACTTAAATTGAAAAGGACCCGTTCCAATTGGATTTTTGCGAAATTCTTCTTGTCCATTTCGGAACATTTCTTCGGGAACAACTGAACAGTATTTCATACTTAACAATCCCAAAAAAGGAGGGAAGGCTTCTTTTAAATTGATTTGAAAAATTGAATCATTCACTGCCTTAAACGTATCGACATTATTCAATACCCAACTTCCAGCTCCACCCACTTTAGGATCAATCAATCGAGTGAAACTATATTCGAAGTCTTTTGCATTTACGACACGAGTTGAATCTTTTCCAAATGCTTGATTTTTATGAAAATAAACATCTTTTCTTAACGTAAAACTATAGGTTTTCCCATCCTCTGAAATTTCCCAAGATTTGGCAATATCGGGAACGATTTTCAAACTATCATCCAATTTCACCAAACCATTGTACATCAAATTACACACCCAATTATTGGCTTGTGTACGTGCAAAAGTCGGATCTAAAGAAGAAATATTATCATACCGATTGAGACGGAAAATTTTGGATTCATCGTATTCATTTTGTTGGCCACAACTGAATAGAATGCTTGTAAACGTCAGAAAAAGTAGTGCAAGTTGAAAGTTCCTTTTCATGCCGCTAAGATAATCAATTGATTTGGTGAGAAGAAATGAATTATTGAAAGTCAACTATTAAGTTTTTAGGTAATTTGTATGTAAGATATCATCAGCTTAATTACCAAATACAACATGGGATTCATTGATATAAATAATCAAAAGCGCAACTCCTGCCGGAACCAATTGAAATGTGAAAATCTTTTTGTGAACGGTAATTCCGCCATAAAGACCAGCCAAAACAACACAACTCAAAAAGAAAATCGCAATATTTTTCTGCCAGATTGGATCTTGAATCAACAAGGACCAAATCAATCCAGCCGCTAAAAAGAAATTGTACAAACCTTGATTATTTGCCAGCTTTTTGGTGTAGGGAAATACTTCTTTTGGAATCAATTTGCCAAAGGTTTTTCTACCCAGAGAATTCCACGCAAACATTTCCATGTATACGATATACAAATGAATCGCAATCACAATTCCGATGAAAATTTTGGCAAGTATGTCCATGTTTTGAAAAGATTAACAATCAAAAATAGGAATTAATCTTCGATCAAACATGGTTCTGCTTAACTTTGCAAGATGCAAGAATATGATTTAATCATCATCGGCGCCGGCCCAATTGGAATGGCTTGTGCGATCGAAGCGAAACGTAAAAATCTTCATTATTTGGTCATTGAAAAAGGTGCATTGGTCAATAGTTTGTACAATTATCCTTTGTATATGACGTTCTTTTCTACAGCAGAACGACTGGAAATTGGGCAAGTTCCCTTTACCAATATTTCGTCCAAACCTGGAAGGCAAGAAGCATTGGAATATTACCGTAGAATTCATCAGTATTTTGATTTAAACATTCAATTTTACGAAGAAGTTTTATCGGTAGAATCAAAGAAATCGCTGCATACCATTCAAACGTCCAAATCAACCTATCAAGCCAAAAACATCATTGTAGCGACTGGATTTTATGATATTCCTGTGAAATTGGGAATTCCGGGTGAAGATTTACCCAAAGTTTCTCATTATTTCAAAGAGGCTCATCCGTATGCTGGACAAAAATTGGTTGTTGTTGGCGCTAATAATTCTTCGGTTGATGCAGCTTTGGAATGTTGGAGAAAAGGAGCAGAGGTGACCATGGTGATTCGAAAAGGAGAAATTCATGATCGGGTGAAATATTGGGTAAAACCCGATATAGAAAACCGAATTGCGGAAGGAAGCATCAAAGCGTATTTCTATTCCAATTTACTATCCATTCAAGAAGAGTCGGTTACCATCGAAACACCCGAAGGTATACTTGCAATCGAAAATGATTTCGTTTTGGCTCTAACAGGTTACCGTCCGAATTTTGAGTTTTTGGAATCTTTGGGAATTGAGTTATCCAAGGATGGATTGTTTATTCCAACTTACAATCCTGAAACAATGGAATCAAACGTTGATGGAATCTATTTAGCCGGAGTCGTTTGTGGAGGAATGGAAACGCACAAATGGTTCATTGAAAATTCAAGGGTGCATGCGGAGATGATTTTGGGGGATATTTTGGAGAAAGAAAATAGAAAATAGAAAATAAAGGATAGACTTTTCGAAAAACCTTGTCAAGGTTATCTGCGTTGTGAAAATTAACCTTGACAAGGTTCCATATTTATTTTATAATATCTGCAGAATAATATTCCCCAAAAGTAGAAAGACTGTCATTTGGCACATCGTAATCAACTAAATCTTCATCGCTGGTAATAACGATTTCAAAGCGATGATTTTCAAATTGCCCGATTGCACCCAAGCCTCGTTCAGATTTATTTTTAACGGTAATACCTTTTGGTAAAAAAATAAAAGCACTATCTCCTCTCAATAATCCGGCTTTCACCTCGGTTTTAAGTACTCCCAGTTCCCCCGATGGAGAATTCATCCAATTAAAAAGCAAGATTAAAATAAAAATTATATTAAAACAGATCGAAATTCTAAATAGCCATTTGTTTTTCATAAGACTTTTTTAAAAAAACTTGTCAAGGTTATAGAAATTATTTAATCAGTCCGATTTCTCTTAACCTTTGCGTTAAAAATTCACCAGCAGTGATATCGTCAAATTGTTTGGGATTTTCTTCATCTATACAATTTTCCAACACATTCAATTCCATTTCGCTAACGGGATGCATGAAAAATGGAATGGAAAATCGCGGTTTTCCCCATTCTTCTTTGGGCGGATTTACCACTTGGTGAATGGTGGATTTCAATTTATTATTGGTATGACGCGAAAGCATATCGCCCACATTTATAACCAATTCATCGGGTTCTGCGATGGCATCTACCCAAACTCCATCTTTGCGTAAAACTTGCAATCCACTTGCAGAAGCGCCCATCAAAAGCGTAATCAAATTGATATCTCCATGGGCTCCCGCACGAACTGCGCCTTTGGGTTCTTCCAGAATTGGCGGATAATGAATGGCACGCAAAATGGAATTTCCATTGATTACTTTATTGTCAAAATAAAATTCGTCCAAACCTAAATACAAAGCCAAAGCACGTAAAACGTAAATTCCGGTTTTTTCCAATTGTTGATAAGCTTCTTTTCCAGCCGAATTAAAATCGGGAACTTCAGATACCTCTATATTTTCAGGATAATCGAAATTTGCCTTCTCTGATTCGTCCAAATATTGCCCAAAATGCCAGAATTCCTTTAAATCTCCTTCGGGCTTGTCTTTCGCATGCTCTTTTCCAAATGAAGTATAGCCACGTTGGCCACCGATTCCTTCAATTTCATATTTTTCTTTTGTTTCAACCGGAAGTGAAAAGAATTCTTTAACCGATTTGTATAATGTGTCAACTAATTGATCTGAAAGAAAATGTCCTTTCAAGGCAACAAATCCAATATCTTCGTACGCACGTCCAATTTCGTTTACAAATTTTTGTTTTTTCTCAGGGTCATTCGATATAAAATCGGTCAAATCAACAGATGGAATTCCCTTGTTTTTCATTGGGATAAAATTAAATTTAGACTAAAATTACAGTATTAAAATAAATAAATTCATAAGAAATTAGAAAATTACGCTTTATTCAAGGCATCTTAAAGAAACAATCAAATTATGACTAGTCCTGAAAAATAGATACAGATTTTCAGTGATTAAAAATACATAAATTAAACAGTAGTAGCTATTAAGTTGCTACTGTTTTTTTTTTATAGGTTCTATATTTTACATTATCTTTTTGATGCATTTGATTAGGAGTTAGCATATGATTGGACCAATGTGGTCTATCATTATTGTAAATC
>NZ_JBEPMO010000015.1:0-59932 GCF_040545805.1 Moheibacter stercoris | reverse complement strand
GTTTGTCTATCTTATTCTGCTCATTTGGTTCTTTCTTTTTTATAGTTGTTGATATACTAAATTTAAGGAATTACAAACATAGGAAGGGTTTGGCGCAATGGCGGGTTAAGGCTAAAATTAATGTTTCGGCCTTCTATTCCGCAAAAAGCCAATTACATTGACTTTTTTTCTTAAATTTAATCAATTAATTGGCTTTTGCTTACCGTGTCGCTAAATTGAAACTTATCGCTTCAATTTCCGCCACTGACGCCAAGCCCCGAAACGTTGTGCGACACCCCAAAAGAACAATCATCTCCAAAAAAAACTTTCTAACAATAAAAGAAATCACTATATTTGCCAAATAATGTCAAGACTAAATTATGTCAACAATATTTGGTAATAAAATCAGGACACTTCGTGAAGAAAAACAAATACCTCAAAGACAGTTAGCTTCCGAATTGGAAATCGACACAGCAACCTATTGTAAAATAGAGAAAGGTGACAGACGAGCAAAACGTGAGCAGGTCGAAACGCTTGCAAAGTTACTGCAAACCGACTCTAAAGAACTCTTAAGATTGTGGTCGGCAGATAAAGTTTATGACCTTATTGCTGACGAAGATGAGGCTACACAAATTCTAAATGTTGTAGCAGAAAACATTACAAATTACAAACGTCAAAAAGCAAAAATATGAAGCCATTAGTCAAATACAGAGGTGGAAAATCAAAAGAAATTCCACACCTAGAAAAACATATTCCCGATTTCAATGGCAGATATATTGAGCCATTTTTTGGTGGCGGAGCCTTGTTCTTTTATTTAGAACCCAAAAAAGCAATAATAAATGACATCAATTCCAAATTGATGGATTTCTACCAAGGTGTAAAATCCGATTTTGACAATTTGAAAAACGAACTTTCAGAAATCGAAAAGATTTACAAAATCAATCGTAAAAAATTTGAAGAATTAAAAGCCAAAACACCAACAGAAAGAGTTGCAGACGATAACGAAACTCTTTACTATCAAATCAGAGATATGTTTAATGATTTGGCAGAAAAAAAATACTCTGATGCACTATTGTATTTTTTTATTAACAAAACTGCATATTCAGGAATGATACGATATAATTCCAAAGGAGAGTTCAATGTTCCTTATGGACGGTATAAAAATCTGAACACCTCATTGGTAACAAAAAATCACAGCCGATTACTTGCTAATACAGAAATATTCAATCTTGACTATAAGAACATTTTTGAAATGGCAAACGAAGATGATTTTATGTTTTTAGACCCTCCCTATGATTGCGTTTTTTCAGATTATGGAAATGTAGAATACAAAGATGGTTTTAATGAAAAAAATCACACCGAATTAGCCAACGCCTACAAAGAATTAAACTGCAAAGCACTTATGGTTATTGGTCGAACACCTCTTACCGAAAAATTATATGGAGATATGATTGTGGACGAATATGGCAAATCATACGCTGTAAATATCAGGAATAGATTTAAGGCAGAAGCAAGCCATATACTTGTTTCAAACTATGGCAATGAAGCATTAAAAAGAGAACCCAAATTAATATTAGAAGAAGAATCTGTTTGTTATGGCTAAAATTGATAGTAAAGTAATTTTCGTTACAACATCTCCAAGAACTCCAGCTAAAATGATACCGGAAATAGAGTTGTTGAATACTCATTTTGCAGGACAAAAATGGAATACCCAAACGCAACGAGCTTTTATGGAATTATTGAAAGAGGAAAACTTTTTCAACGGTGAAGGTAAAAAAGACCCTGCTTTCAGTGCAAGAGATAGAATAACAAGAGCTCCTAAATCGTTAGGTTTTGTAACTCTTAAGCCAAGTATCCAATTAACACCTGCAGGTGTAGAATTAACAAACTCAAGACGAAAAGAAGAAATATTTTTAAGACAGCTATTGAAATTTCAAGTACCGTCTCCATTTCACAAACCATCAGATAAAGCAGCTGAGTTTTGGATTAAACCTTATCTTGAATTATTTCGTTTGGTTCGCCATTTTGGTTCGTTAAAATTTGATGAATTAAGATTATTCGGATTACAGTTAACGGATTATAGAGATTTTGACACAATTATCTCAAAAATTAATGATTTCCGAGAGCAAAAAGCTAAGAACAAAGGGAATTATAAAAAATTCTACAAAGAGTTTCTATATTCTGAAATTAGAATAATTTATCAAGACAGAATAAATTCAGGAGATACTAAAACCAGGGAAAGTAAAGACGACTCACTTCAAAACTTTTTAGCAACGCAAGCAAGAAATTTCAGAGATTATACAGATGCTTGCTTTAGATATTTACGAGTAACAGGATTAGTCAACATTTCGCATATTGGGAAATCCATTTCAATTGCACCTGAAAAAATTCAGGAAGTAGATTACTTTTTAGAGAACACAAGCCGAGAACCTGTATTTATTGATAATGAGAAAGAATATATAAAATATCTTGGAAATGCAGAAACCCCTACTCTGCTTTCCGACAATCGTGAATTGCTTGAACAAAAAATTGCTTCGGAGTTTCCAGAAATTCCAATCAGCAATGAAATGAGTTTAACTCAACTCAAAGATATTTTTGCAGAAGAATTAGAAAAACGTAAAGAGCAAATTCTTAGAGAACAAGTTACGGCAATTAAAGACTATCGTTTGTTTGATGAAATAAATTCAACATTTGATCAAATACTTGACAATTCGCTTTATGATACACCTTTAATGTTTGAATGGAACACTTGGCGCGCAATGACAATGCTTAACGGTGGAAATATCAAAGCGAACTTGAAATTTGACGATTTCGGAAATCCAATGTCCACAGCACAAGGAAATATGGCGGACATCGTTTGCGATTATGACGATTTTGGCTTGACCGTTGAAGTAACAATGCAAAGTGGTCAGAGACAATATGAAACGGAAGGAGAACCTGTAACCCGACACCTTGCAAAACTAAAACGAGAAATCAACAAGCCTGCGTATTCTTTGTTTATTGCGCCGAAAATAAACGAGGCTTGTATTGCTCATTTTTACGCTTTGCACAAAATGAATATCAGCTATTACGGAGGAACTTCGACAATCGTTCCGTTACCGTTAAATGTATTTTTAAAAATGCTTGAAGACTCTCACAAAGCAAGCTATGTTCCAGAACCTAGACACGTTAAACGATTTTTTGAACGCTCAAACGAATTAGCAAATACAACAGACAACGAAATTGATTGGTATAACGGAATTACAAACGAAGCACTGAACTGGCTGAATGAATAAAGGGGCGATCGCACAACAGCAGTTTGGCAAAATGGCGGGTTTAGTGCTAAAATGAAGTTAAGTTTTTCAATTGAGCTTTTGTGCAAAATGAACATTGTGCTTCGATTTCCGCCACTTCGCCAAGCTGCAAAACGTTAATGACAAGCAAAAAAACGACCCCGAACCAAAAACAAAATTACAAAAATGGACAGTAACTTTTATATGGCGAATAGACAAAAACTATTGTTTATGGTTGAAGAAATACATAAACGCGGTTTTCAGAAATTAAGAGTAATTCCGTCATTATCGCCATCGGGAATGTATTGGCGTTGCAATTTTGTTGAAAAAGTAAAGAGATATGAGTTTTGTTCTTCTAACTGGATTTATGACCACGAAAAAGGAAATTCATCGGAAGAATTGAAATACACAACACAAGAATTGGCAGACTTATTCATACAAGAAAACAAAGAATTTATTGAACATTGCAAAGGCGAAGACGAAGAATATAAAAATTGGTATAGCCAAATGTTGCGACAACTAAAAAAAGACGAATTGCCTTACGCATTTGCAGATTGGGAAATGCCAAAAGGAACTTGGAGAACATCGGAAGGCAACGAAATAAAAACTTTACCAAACGAAGAGGAATATTACTTTTAATAGTATTAAATGAACGATATAAAAATAAAATCAGCTCTTTTTGGCGTTGCAGTTGGAGATGCTTTGGGTGTTCCTTTTGAGTTTAACAGCAGACAAACAATTGCTAAAAATCCAGTAACTGATATGACTGGTTACGATACTTATAATTTGCCAGCAGGAAGTTGGTCGGACGATAGTTCGCTTGCATTTTGTCTTACAGAAGCATTAACGCAGGATTATAACCTAACTATAATCGGGCAAAACTTTGTAAAATGGTACCACCAAAATTATTGGACACCACAAGGACACGTTTTTGATATTGGCATTGCAACAAGACAAGCAATCTCACGACTTGCAAAAGGCGAAAAACCAGAATTAGCAGGTGGGTTTGACGAAACAGACAATGGTAATGGTTCGCTTATGCGAATTTTACCTTTACTTTTTTATTTGCTTGACAAACCAATTAAAGAACGTTATGACATTACAAAAAAAGTTTCCTCAATAACTCACGGACATATTCGTTCTGTAATTGCTTGTTTCTACTATCTTGAATTTGCCAAACAAATTTTGTCGGGCAAAGATAAATTTGAAATTTACAAAAACTTACAAACAGATATTTCAAATCACTTGGCTAGTCTTGCAATCAATCCGACAGAAATTGCAAAGTTTGACAGATTGCTAAAAAGCGACATTACCAAACTTGATGAAAGCAAAATCCATAGTAGTGGTTACGTTTTACATACACTTGAAGCAAGTATTTGGTGTCTATTGACGACTGACAATTATAATGAGGCAGTTTTGAAAGCAGTAAATTTAGGTAGCGACACTGACACTACAGGTGCTGTTACAGGCGGACTTGCAGGACTACTTTACGGAATTGAAAACATACCAACAAATTGGATCAAACAAATAGCAAGAAGAGATGACATTGAAAACTTGGCGGAGCGACTTGCCGAAAAAATTGCCAGCCATTAACATCGGTAACTGTTGCACAACTCCAAAATTTCAGTGATAACAAAAATAATTGACCTCGGTTAAGCCCTTTTAAGCAAGCTTTATTATGGTTTAGTATATGCGTGTTGGATTTTCAAGATAGCTTATAGTGCAAATTTTGAAGTCTATTTAGGCGATGTTTAAGTGACCCTAACATCTCTTTCTTGAAGCTCATTTTTAGGGCTATGATTTGCGGATTTTTACGGGTGAATTTCAGGTACTTTTTTAGATTATAGCACAAGGCTGCCATCAGTATATGTTTGTTTGCTTGTACCATTCCACGACTGTTGAGCCGTTTGAGGTGGAATTATTGAATAATTTTGATCAAATTCTTGAGGAAGTTATTCTACATTTATCAGATGAGTTTATTGTGGAAGATTCTATTGCAATTCATAAATCTGCAAGACTTGAGTCTGGAGCCATTTTAAAAGGTAAAATAATAATTGGTGAATTTTTAAGAATTGGTGCTTACGCCTCCTATTTAAGAGGTCCCATTTTCATAGGAAATGAAGTAAATATTGGACCAAGTTCAGAGATAAAACAATCCTTAATTATGGATAAATCAGCCATTGCTCATTTTAATTATATAGGCAATAGCCTGATTGGTGAGAATGTCAATTTTGAAGCTGGTTCAATATGTGCGAATCATTTTAATGAGCGAATTGACAAAATTATTTCGGTAAAATTCAACGGAGAAACCATTATTACCAATTCAGAGAAATTTGGTTCTCTTGTTGGAGATAATTCTAGAATTGACGCAAATGCTGTACTTTCACCTGGAACAATTTTGAATAAAAATTCAATCGTAAAACGTTTGGAACTAGTTGAACAACTGCCTTAAAATAAAAATTGGTAAGTTATGGATGATTTGAAATTCATGGATGTTTTTAGCCAAATGAAGAAATCCATCTATCATTTTTATGAATTACTAGGAGTCACAAAATGAAAGGAACTATCTTTACTTTTCTTAAATAATTGATTGAGAAAATGAGGATTTTAACTTCTATTCATCCTACTTATTTGGTGCAAACTGAACGATTGTATCTGGTTCCATTTACGCTTGAAATTTGTGAAGAAATTCTTCAAAAAAACTATTCTGTTTTAGAAAAATTCAATCTTAAAATTGGTAAAAATTGGCCCGATGAAGATTTCTTAGAATCACTTCCAAGAGTCATTCAATTGTTAAAAAAAGTTGATACTCCAACAGGCTTTGAGTCCTGGATGATTATCAAAAAAGAAACCAACGAAATCATTGGAGATGTAGGTTTCAAAGGATTTCATTTCCTCAAAAATAGTTGTGACATTGGGTATGGAATTGTACAAGCGGAAAGAAGAAAAGGTTTTGCATATGAAGCCTGCAAAGGACTTATCAATTGGGTTTTGGAAATCGATCCTGAAATTACCATTACCGCTACAACCCATTTAAGCAATTCCGCTTCGATAAAATTATTAAAAAAACTAAATTTCATTGAACATTATCGCGACGAAACCTATATCCATTGGGAAAATCAGCCAACAACAAAATGACATATGAATTTTCATGTAATTCGTTTACATTTGAATAAATTAATCTTGATGAAATTCAGCTTAGCCTTTGTTACGATAATAATTAGTTCAATTCAACTAGTAGCGCAAGAAACCATTCCTTTTCGACTTACCAAACATAATAATCTGATTATTCAAACCCTTATAAATGAGAAAGACACTTTGGATTTAATGTTTCAAATTTCGATGAACGATGCGGCACTTTCACCCAATCGAATTCGTCATGCTAATTCCATTCAATTTGAAAACGAAATCAGTGATAACAATTCCATCCAAATAGGCAATTTACAATGGGAAAACATCCGTTTTTTTGATAACGAATATTCGGGACACGAATCCGATGGAAAAATAGGAAAAGTACTTTTCCAAAATAAAATTTTTGGTATCGACTATGATCAAAATCAATTCGTAATCTATAATGAATTGCCCAATTTGACCGATTATCAAGAAATTCCACTTTTGACTGATGGTGAATTCTTTTTGATTTCAGCTGATTCCATTTTTGATTGGCAACCAACCGAACTCTATTTCTTGCTTCAATCCGGATTTTCTGGAGCCATTATGTATAGCAACGAAGTGGCAAAAACCAACCAACTAAATCAAGTTTTGACGATTTATAAAGAACAAGAATATTCAGATTCTCAAGGAAATAAAATCATTAGCAAACAAGCTATCCTTCCTTATTTTCATTTTGCCAACACGGTTTTAAAGGACGTAAAAGTTGGATTTTTTAAAGGAGAAGCGCGTGTGCAAACGCAGAATTATTTTGGTGCTGATTTGATGAAACGATTCAATTGGATTTTTGATGTGAAAAATGAAAAAGCCTACATCAAACCGAGTAAATATTTACGAGATAAATATTATGAAAACGAACAATAGAGTTAATTAAAATTCCAGCCAATTTACTTGTGATGATAAAAAAAATTCAAAATAATGGATTTGCTTATTTTTTAATCTTTTTGGGTTGTTTGAATATTTGCCTAAGTATTTTCATAGGAATAAAAGCCAGTGATATTCAAGAAAACTTGTTCTCATTTGGTGTTTTGGCACTTTTCTTAGGTGTTATTTTTGAAAGCTACCGTCTCACAAAAAGTTGGGAGTTCGTCCTTTTTAAATTCATCCTTGCCTATACAGGAAGTTTTATGGCGTTTTTACCTGGAAAAAAAGAATATGTTTATCACCTCGAAACCCATCTATTCCTTTGGCCATATTATTTTCTTTTCTTCTATTTATTGCTTTCTGTCATTTTCTTAGAAGAAAAAATTATAGGAAAACTTTCGGAAGGCTATACCTTATTGTTAAGTTTATCCTTTTTGTATTGGTTAATTGACCTTCAGTTGATACAATTTTCCACTTGGTATTACATTCTTTTATCAAGTATTTGTATCGTATTCACCCTATATTCCCTTGCAAATGCGCTTCTTTGGATCGAACTTAATCAAAAAAATAAATTATGGCTAAGCATTTGGAGTACCTTGATTTTGATTGTTTTCGGATTCGATAATTTCATTCAAGTTTACAGTAAAGGCGATATGGAATTTTCAAAAGAATCAATAGAAAATTTCACTTTGGGAATACAATATTTCCTTTTAGGAATTTCCTCTGTCTATGTTTTTCATAACTCCATGCTAATTTTGGATTTACTTCCAGACAGATCTGGAAATTATCGTGATAAATTAAAAAAATCCGTAAAAAAACATGCAAAACGATATTCCGATGAGCAATTGGAAACACAAAATGCACTCTTTTGTATGCTCTTCTGTGGAATTATATATTCGTTGAATTTTTATTTTGACTTGTTTCCTAGAAACATTTTGATTTGGATGGTGATTATCAGTTTTCCAATTATTTTTCATCTATTCGAGCATTTGCTAAAAAGGAAATTAACTTAATTTGAAAAATAAATCCTCAGAATTCAAAAAACTGGATTCTTGAAAACAAATTATAATATCCTGTTTTAGTACCTTTATACCTTAATTACCTAAAAATGCAAGCAAACGGAAATACAGTAGACGAAATTTTGGCCAATTTGCCCGAAGATCGCAAAGAAGCCTTTCAGAAATTACATCAAACCATCCTCGATAATCTACCCAAAGGATTTGAAGCAGCCATTAGTTATGGCGGTTTGGGGTACGTAGTTCCGCATTCTATTTATCCAGACGGCTATCATTGCAAACCCATCGAACCACTACCCTTTGCTGGATTGGCTTCCCAGAAAAATTCCATCAATTTCTACCATATGGGAATTTATGCCGATCAAAAGTTATTGGATTGGTTCGTAGCCGAGTATCCCAAACATTCGAAACAAAAATTGGATATGGGAAAAAGCTGCATTCGCTTTAAAAAGTTGGATCAAATTCCTTTTGAATTAATTGGAGAATTGATGCAGAAAATTTCGGTCGAAGACTGGATTTCAACCTATGAAAAGAACTACAAGAAATAACTAAAAATTTCCTATCAAACCAATTTGTCCAGCGCCAAGCGTTAAATTCCATTTGACTTTTCGGTCATCATCGATTCGGAAGCCAAAATCATCTACTTCGCGTCCGTATTTTTTATTTCGGTTCAAATAACTTTCCACTCCTTCCACAATCGCAACACTCATCACCAAACTCAGAGCAACATCGGTAAACCAATGCGCGCCTGCCCAAAGTCTCGAAACGGGCGTCACCATTCCCACTGCATACAATCCGCCTTTGATCCACCAATTGTCAAATTGTTTGGACAACGCATAAATTGTCGTTGTTGAAAGCATCGTATGTCCCGACGGAAAGGAACCATAATCTTGTCCTCCTTTGAATAATTTGAACTGATTTTGTCCTTTTTCCAAATGCGGTCTTCCCCTTCCCACAACGGTTTTCATTGTTTGTTGCGCAATTCCACCAATGACGGAAGATGTCACCAAAATCACCCCAGTTTCACGCAATTTTTCATTATCAGTAATCAATCCCACCAAATAAACACCCGAAGTAAAACCATAATTGGCTTCTGGACGACCAAATACCCAACCAAATTCTTTTACAGCTCCTGGAATATCGTCCTCCTGTTTGCGAAAGAAATCACTGATTTCTTCATCGGCCAAATACAAAAGCGACAAACTCGCAGCCGTGGCTCCTACAACAATAAAATCATCTTTGTTCCATCGTGCTGGTTGTGTAAAACCATTCAAAGTTCCTCCGGCAATCGTCAATCCATCGTATTTTAAATTGCGCCAAAAATTTCCTTTTTCTTTAACCACAACAGAATCATGCGCAAGAAAACCGCTATCAATTTCCATCGACAATGAATCCGTTTGAGCCTTCGCACTCAACATCATTCCCAATCCCAAAATGATTCCTAAAATCTGCTTCATTTTTAAAAATTAAATCCAACACCAAACGAAAAACGATTGCCTTCTTCCGAATGAAATAAACTCAAATTCAAATTCGTCATTTCTGCTGCATTGAGCCAAATTCCCCCACCAAAAGATTGATGCCAACGATTGGAATCATCACCCTTATGCCAAACTCGACCGAAGTCAAATCCACCTAAAATCCCATATTTCATAGGAATTAAGCTTTTTCCTTGTCCAAGTAACAAACGTAAATCCGTCGATTGATAATAGGAAGTATGACCTAAAAATCGCTGGTTTCGAAATCCTCTCAATCCATCATCTCCACCCAAAGTTGCTCCTTGATAAAATTCAAAATTTTCTCCCAAAATCCAATTGGCATTGAACAAAGTGGACAAAACCAACTTCCCACTTGGCAGCAATTGATGCGTCAACCCAATATGACCGTCGATGTTCCAAAAATCACGTTCGGTTTCTTCTAAATTCATCGTATAAGTCGCCTTCGCCGAAAAAGTGAATCCTAAAGTCGGAAAAGCTTTGTGGTTATAGTTTTCATAGGCGAATTTCGCAAAAGCAGATCCAAAGAATTTCTGTTCAAACAGATTTTCTGGCAATTCGTCCGAAAACAAAACAAACCGATTTTCCGTATCATCCACTTTATTCGTTTGAAATTCGATTCCCGTAGAAATCTCTGTTCCATAAACGCCTCGTCTAATAACACTCGGTGAAAAAGAAAATTCCTGAATTTTCACTCGATTGTAATTCATTCCGAATTCATCGTCCCAATTTTCAGTTTCATTTCCAAATCCAAAATAATTCAAACTAAAGGTTGGACTTGTAATTCGAGCATTCAATAGGAAATTCCAATTTTGAAAGAGATTGACAAATTCGCCTTCGTACCCAAACTCATATCCCGAAGTTTCGAAATAATACATTCCACTTAACTGATGCTTATGGGAAAAAGGATCGCGGTTAAATCCATTGATTTCATAGGTCAAATTCGCACCCAATTTCACACCATCATCCGGATTGTACCCAATTCCCGGATAAGCAAAAAATGAATTGTATTTGGGTTTGTAAAAATCATAGGTGTTCAAGTGATAGACATCGGTCAATTTCACACGAGCTCCGCCCTTGTTTTCAATCGTATTTTTCTTGGATTTATAATCGTAAATCACCAAGTTTTTTCCGTTTTCAATGTAATATTCATCGTGATTTTGACCACCAATTAATCGAATTTTGATTTCCTTATCGCCCTTTCCTCCTACTTCAAAAATATCGTCATTATCGAGTCCATAAATCCAAATTTCCTTGGTTTGTTCTGATGAATAAATTCGTTCAAAAACCAATTCCTCACCCGCTTTTTTGTTGCGAATGATTTTGATTTCCGTTTGACCATTTGGCATCCGGTTGATGAGAAACTTCTCTTTTTTATTGGTTCCTGTCAGAACAATTTTGCGTTGCAAAAAGGCATATCGCTCTTTTGTCCATTCTTGAAGTTTGCCCCTTCTGATTTTCAAATCTTCAATGATTTCTTGGGTCAATTCATTTTGTGCAGGTTTCGGCAATTGGGCAAAAGCTGCATCAATCGCTTCATCTGTTAGATTTTCTTGTATGAATTTGGCTTCTGCCAACCAATCTTCTTCGGTCGCAGAACGAATGAACGCTACATCCAAAGGATTCCCCGATTTGTTCAACCATTTCAAACTCGTTGGTTCTTCATCGAAATGTTGAAAATGGCGAATCGCCGGAATGTTCAACAAGATTTTCAACAAAACACCATCGTAGCGGGCAAAAACCTGATCGCGATCGCGTGGAATGGGTCTGTAAATATTTTTCCCATCGATTTGGTGTTCCGCCCAACGCCATTGGTCCTGATGACGATCCCAATCTCCTAACAACATATCGAAAATTCTTGCTCGGATGAATGCTTTTTCATCCACGACATTCTCTTCGTCTTTGTGCAATTGTTTGATCAAATCCAAACTGCTGATGATATCATCAGCTTTGCCAAAATTTTCTTCTTGGCTATTTTTGGTCATCGGGCGCTCTTCAAACATATAAAACTCATCGCCATAGTTCGAATTGTATTTTCCAATGGCTTCTTGTTTTGGTACATAGACCAATTTCGGATCGGAATGAGGAATGCCCAAAGTTTCCGACAAATCGGCTACAATAAACGGATAAAATGGATTGGAGGACGTATAATGATCGTATAGAAATTTTGTTGCGCCCGTTTCTTGAAAGCGATCTTCCACATATTCTTCCGGATACAAAGTCTGCAAAAATCGGGTTGTATTTTTCTTCAACGATCGAATGACATATTCTTTTCCGTCTGGATTGGTCAATCGAAGCGAATTGGACTGCATCCCTCCACCAGCGCGAATTGCTTTTAATCCACCAAAGGTTTCCGCCAAATTCAATTGCGGAACTTCAATTTCCATTTGGTAAAAATCTCGGTACTTTCGACCAAATAAAAAATCGTAAAACCCCGATTTATCGGTCATTTCTTTTGTATAAATCGAACCGATTTTGGGTTGGGAATAATCAATTTCTTCAAAATTAAAATCGAATTCTTTTTCAGGATTTTGAATGAATTGGCGATATAAAATTTCTTCTTTGTTATTCTGATTTCCATAAAAAGAAAGCTGCGCCGATTTGTCTTCAAATAAATCCAAAATAGCATAACCATTTCCACCAAAGGAAAAATCATTGGAGCGAATTGTTCGAACCGGATCCGTTTTGGAAGCGGCTCCTGAAATGATCTGCTTAATCGTTCCTTCTTCTATGTATTGCAAATTATGTTCGTGTCCAGAAAGTATCAAAACATTTTCCCTATCGGCCAATTCGGTTTTGATTCGATTGGCCAATTCTCGATAAGGTTTGCTATGCAAATCTTGCGGAATCCCAACTGTTTTTCGAATCAAATTGAACACCGAACCTATAATCGGCAAAGGAATTTTCCCAACCGGATAAATTTGCTGATCCCAAGAATTCAAGTGTCCACCGTGCGAACTATTGGAAACCACAGGATGGTGTATCGCAATCATCACGGTTTCGTTTTGGTATTTATCCAATTCACTCTTGAATTCATCCCAATATTCCTCTCGGGTTTTGATGTCACAATCGGCATTGATGGTCGGATAATGGTCCCAATTTTCCAAATACCATTGGGAGTCAATCGCCAATAGAATCACATCGGAATTGATCTTAAATCGTTCCAAACCACAAGATTTTCGTGGTAAAAATGCTTTGGTATCACCCAATTCTGTGTTAACGATTTCGGATTGTTCTTTCAAACCTTCAAATCCGGAATACCAATCGTGGTTACCCGAAATGAAAATCCTCTTTCCTGGGAATTTTTTCGCTAAATCGATTTGATAGGTCAATTTTTGAATGGCTAATGTTCGTTTTGCTAAATCAGAACTATCGGGAATCCCTTTTGGATACACATTATCGCCCAAAAACAACAAAGTAGAATTTTCTGGCGCTTGTCTTAATTTTTCTTCAAAAAAGGACAATGTTTGTTGAGCATCGGGTTCTTCGGCATTTCCTGCGTCGCCAATTAAATAGAATCGATGAACCAATTTTACGTCCGTTTCTTTGGGATCAATTGGAGTCGAAATCCCTTTTCCATATTGAGGAGAATAGGTAGAACAGGAAACAATAAAGGCGGAAAATCCTAAAATCATTCCTTTGAGAACTGAACCTTTCCCATCAATTTTCCGTAAAAAAAGCCTAAATTCGTACATCCTATTTTGTTAAAAATGACCATCATTCAAAAAGCCGAAAATTTCATTTTCGAATTGTTCAAAGATAAGGTATCGAAAGATCATCTGTACCACAATTTTCATCATATAATTCGAGTTGTTGAAGCTGCGACTGAAATTGGAAAAGCCTCTGATTTAAACGCTAACCAGCTAGAAATTGTTCAATTGGCAGCTTGGTTCCATGATGCGGGATTTTCAGTTTCGAACGATTTGCACGAACAGCATAGCGTAAAAATTGCAGAAGATTTTTTAAGCAAAGAAGGTTATCCATCCGAAAAAATTACCGAAGTAAAACGGATCATTTTAGCTACAGAACATCATTCACAACCAAAAGATATTTTAGAGGAAATCATTTTGGACGCCGACACTTCACATTTTGCCAATGAAAATTACATTGGAATTGCTGAATTGTTGAAAGCTGAATGGGAAGCAACGCTAAATTTGGTGTATACCGATAGTGAATGGGCAATCATCAACCGAAATTTATTGTTGAATGAACATCGTTATTACACAAACTATGCGCGAACCCATTGGAATGCAGGAAAGGAAGCGAATATTGTTGCTTTGCAAAAACGTTTGAACAAATTGGAAAATCCAGAAGAAAACGGAAAAGGAAAGAAAAAAGAAGTCAAAGATGATCGGTTTTCGCGCGCCATTGATACGATGTTTCGCGTGACTTTGAACAACCATACGCGATTGAGTGAAATTGCTGACAGCAAGGCCAATATCTTATTGTCTGTCAATGCGATTATCATCTCGATCATCTTAGGAACCTTGGTCCCGAAATTAGATTCGCCAAGCAATATGCATTTGATTTATCCGACTCTGGTATTGATGGTTTTCAGTGTTACAACTGTAATTTTTGCCATTCTTTCGACGCAACCCAAAGTAACGGAAGGTACTTTCACCAAAGAACAAGTTGCGAACCGACAAGTTAATATTTTGTTTTTCGGGAATTTCCACAAAATGCAACTTCCAGATTTTGAATGGGCAATGAACGATTTGATGCAGAATCGAGAAGAATTGTACAATGCCTTGACGCGGGATTTGTATTATTTGGGATTGGTTTTGGACCGCAAATACAAATTATTGCGCATCACCTATATGATTTTCACGGTCGGCATTATCTTATCAATGGTCGCTTTTATTTGGGCATTTGCCAATATCGAAATCGCAGCAAATTAGTTCACCGTTAAGAAACTTTTGTAATCGGAGTAGATTTCGGAATCGGAATGGTACAAGAATCCCACGCGAATTCCCTTCAAACCAACGATTCCTTGAAGATCTTCCACGTCAAATAATTCAACGTTTTCATCCAACATTTTCTTGTGTTGCAGCAATTTGATGTAGCCCAAATATTCTTTTTCTTCGCTTGGAGTTTGGTACACAATGGTCAATTTTCCTTTTTGGGTAATTCGTTCATTGGTGTTTTTAATCAAAGCTTTGTCAATTCGCTTTTTGGCAATTTGATAACGAACATTGTACGAACCATCGATGTCAAACTGTTTTTCATCCATTCTAAATCGAATCGAAATAGGTGAACCAAAAACCAAAATCAGCGAACTCACTTCCAATTCATTCGGCAAAGTAGGTTGCAACAAACGGAAATGATTTTCCATTTCACACATCACTTGCATTTGCCACAATCGTAAATTTTGCAAATAATAAGCATTAAAATCCTTATCAGGCGCAATGGACGAACCAATATAAATATTATGCTCGACGCCATCGGTTTTGAAACGTTCGTAATAATGTGGGAAGAAACTCTGCGCTTCCACCTGTTTTTCATCCAAAATCGAAGCTAATTTTTTATTGATCAAGGAAATAGATTCATCAAATTCTCGTCTATGTTTGTAAAACAAACCTGATAATGGACCTACTTTCTCAAAATAATCGGCGATTTGTTCTTTGATTACTCGGTCAGTTGAATTCTTTTGGTAATTCTGCAAAACCAAGTGAATTTCTTTGTCCAAATAATTCTGAAGAAACAATTCCGTTCCAGTATGGATTACATCTTGCAATTCGTTTAAGTGATTTTGAAGTTCAAATATTTTCTGTTCAAATAATGGCAATTTAGCTTTCTGATAAATAGTTTGGAAGACTTGAGCCAAGGTTTCGATCTGATAAATCAAATCCTTTTGGATCGCTTGATTTCTGGAAACTGAACTTCCTTGCACATCAATTTGACCATACAATGGATAGACATCTTTGAACACAATTTCTTGCAACGTATATTCAATTCCACTTTTTTTACTGTCCAAATATTTAAACGCTTCTTCTTTAAAGCGCCATTGAACGCTCTTATGAATCGAGGTATATTCCTTTTGAATAATGGCTTCTACTTCATTTTCTAACTCGCTGATTACATTGGTCACTTTGTCTTGTAAGAAGGGCAAAACGTAATCCATTTTATGTGCATTAACCGTATTGAAGTCATTCGCTTCTGTGGAAGATAATTCCAAAATAGCCAATAACTTACCACGATCAATTAAAGGAACAAATAAAATACTTTTCGCATTCTGATTTTTCAGTTGAAGCATCAATCTTTCTTCCTTTTCATCAGAAATTTTGTAATTATCCACATCTGAAATCACCCAGAATTTTCGCTCCATAATTTTTTGACGAATGGTTTCATCACAGAACAAACTTTCACAATCCAAAATATTGGCCTCACTCACCATATGACTATAAAACTTTTGTTCAATAACCTTCACATTTACGCGATCCAAAAAATTTCCAAAGATCGTTACGCCTATTTTTAATTCGGGTAATTTGTAGATCGAACGGAAAATTTCGGTTAATTCATCAAATCGATATTCATCTACATCGGAAAGCAAATTTCCTTTTAAAGTAGAAACAGCATTTTCAACTGTCGCATCATACAGATTCATGATGGAAAAACCTTTCAAAATCCAGCTATTCACTGGAAATTTAGCTTTCCATAATTCAATATTATCGTAATTATCGAGCAATTCTGTAATCTCCTCATCTGTCAGCATTAATGCATTTTTAGTAGGCAAAATTTCCATAAAATCAGCATTGATCAACACACGGTAGTGTTTCATAATTTTGTGCTGATCGGGAATGTCAATGTACAAGGGAGTATCGGTCGTTTCAATTTTATTCTGGAAATAACTTTTGATAATAAAACAACAATTGAATATAAACCAGTTTTGCTCTGAAAGACCGCGTAAACTTAGTTTAAAATCGGGACCTGCCTCTTCTAAAATTCGCTGAAAACGTTGGGTTAAATTGAGAATATTGAAATAATAGGGAATTGTTACAGCTTTAATTTCGTTGTTACTCAATAGCATTGGGAATAAATCTGCCAACAAAACACGAATGACAGATTCGTATTTTTCAAATTCCTCCACGCTTTCAATTCCTTCAATTAATTCTGGATATTTTCGAATTTCCTTTAACAGTTCTGAAATGTAATTGGCTTGAAATCCAGATAGACCGTGTAATCGTTCTTCCAACATTTCTAAAATTTTCTGAAACGAAATCAAGGGCCTAAAAGGACTAAATGCGCTTACCTCCAACATCTTAAACATTTTTACATCTATTTGCAAAGGTACGGAAATCCCGTGTACAATAAAGATATTCAAAAACTTATTTCAATGAGTAAAATTCGGTAATTCGGCCTAAATTTGTAGAAAATTAGCGTATGAAAGCCTTAATTATTGTCGATATTCAAAACGATTTTTTAGATGGAGGAAGTTTAGCCGTTCCCAATGGAAATGAAGTTATTCCCTTGATTAACGAAATTCAGAATGATTTTGATCTAATTGTGGCGACGCAAGATTGGCATCCGCATAACCACAAGAGTTTCGCAGCCGAACATCCCAACCAACAGGAATTTGATTTGATTGATTTGAATGGTTTGCCGCAAGTTCTTTGGCCAATTCATTGTGTGCAAGGTAGTTTTGGTGCAGAATTTCATCAAGATTTAGAAACCAATAAAATCGAAGCGATTTTCCGAAAAGGAATGGATACCGAAATCGATAGTTATTCCGGATTTTATGACAATGGGAAACGCAAAAATACCGGTTTGTTGGGCTATTTGAAAGACCGAAATGTTACGGATGTATCGGTGGTTGGCTTGGCAGCGGATTATTGTGTGTACTTTACCGCAAAAGATGCTTTGGAAGCTGGATTTCAAACAGAAATCATCGAAAAAGCAACTCGTCCTATCAGTCTTAATAATTGGAAAAATTTAAAAGAAGAATTTAAAAATTTAGGAGGAATTATTTCTTAATTTGAATAAGATTGATTGTTTAAAAATCTGGTTGTAGGTTTAAAATAATTCTTATTTTTAAACCATAACAACACAGCATGAGATTTCTTTTTATTTTAATCCTTGGTTTAGGTAATTTATGTTTATTTGCTCAAAATCAATTAATTCCACAGCCTCATAAATTAAAATTACAAGAAGGAGAATTCATCCTTCCTGAAACTTTTTTGTTGTCCGAAGCTTCACCAAAAATCGAAGCCAATTATTTGATCAATCGATTAAAAGACCAACTCAAAATAGACTTCGCAAAAAATCAGCGATCTCATATTCAATTCATTCAAACGAATAAAAATTTTCATCCTGAAGAATACCATTTAACAGTTTCCAATCAAAATATTTCGATACTATTTTCAACGAATGAGGGTTATTTCAGAGCGATCACAACCCTTGCGCAATTATTGGAAGAGCATAAAAATTCGGGTAAAATTCCAGCGATGCACATTAAAGATCGTCCAAAATTTGAATGGCGCGGAATGCATTTGGATGTTGTTCGGCATTTTTTCACCGTGGAAGAAGTCAAAAAATATTTGGACTATTTGGCAATGTACAAAATCAATACCTTTCATTGGCATTTGACCG
The DNA here is from genome assembly GCF_040545805.1 of Moheibacter stercoris. Lineage (NCBI taxonomy): Bacteria > Pseudomonadati > Bacteroidota > Flavobacteriia > Flavobacteriales > Weeksellaceae > Moheibacter > Moheibacter stercoris. The sequence goes on along the minus strand of NZ_JBEPMO010000015.1, from coordinate 41,551 downwards.
ATGATCAAGGTTGGCGCATTGAAATCAAAAAATATCCGAAATTGATTGAAATCGCTTCCAAACGCAAAGAATCGATGATTGGACCTTATGTGGATCAAGAATTTGATGGAGTTCCCCACAACGGATTTTATACCCAAGAAGAAATCAAAGAAGTAATTGAATACGCCAAAAATCTCCATATCACTATTGTTCCTGAAATTGAAATGCCAGGCCACGCTGTTGCCGCATTGACGGCTTATCCGGAGCTTTCTTGCACTGGCGGACCGTTTGAAGTGGAAACCAAATGGGGTGTTTTTGACGATATATTTTGTCCGAAAGACGAAACTTTCGCTTTTTTGGAGGATGTTTTGACCGAAGTGATGGATTTATTTCCTTCGGAATACATTCACATCGGCGGTGACGAAGCCCCCAAAACGAGATGGAAAGAATGTGCGCATTGCCAAGATTTGATAAAAAAAGAAGGATTGAAGGACGAACACGAATTACAGAGTTATTTCATCAAACGAATCGAAAAATTTGTGAATTCAAAAGGCAGAAAAATAATAGGTTGGAACGAAATCTTGGAAGGTGGATTGGCTCCCAATGCTGCAGTGATGAGCTGGACGGGCGATGAGGGTGGAATTGAAGCAGCCAAACAAGGAAATTATGCGGTAATGACACCAGCTGGATATCTCTATTTTGACCATTATCAGGGCGATCCACAAATCGAACCACTGGCATTTGGAGGAAATAATCCTTTGGATAAAGTGTATTCCTATAATCCGATTCCGAAAGAATTAAATGAAGAACAAGGAAAATACATTTTGGGCGTTCAAGCGAATATTTGGGCGGAATACATCACGCATTTCAAACAAGTCGAATATATGCTTTTTCCGCGTTTGATGGCTTTGTCTGAAATCGGATGGGGAACTTCCAATCCTACTGATTATGCTGGTTTTGAGAAAAGAGTGATTCAACATTTCGATCATTTGGATGCAAAAGGAATCAATTATGCCAAAAGTATTTACAATTTAAGAGGAAATATTTTGCAAGATGTAAAAGGAATTTCCTACGAATTGAAAACTTCGCGTAATAAGGAAAACATTCGATTCACCACAAACGGAGAAATTCCAACTTGGAATTCTTCTCCTTACATCCACCCTATTCCTGTCACTAAATCGATGACGATAAAATCGGCTTATTTTGAAAATGGCGAATTGAAAAGTGCGGTTTCCAGTCAGACTTTTACCTTGACAAAATCCACTGGAAAACCAATCAAATTAAAAGATCAACCTGCTGAAAATTATGCTTCTAACGGGCCGAGTACGTTGGTGGATGGAGTTGTTGGAAACCCAAAAGTTTTGGGAACCACTTGGTTGGGATTCAGCGGAAAAAATGTGGAAGCAGAAATTGATTTGGGTACAATTACTTCGTTTGAAAAAATCGGATTTAATTCTTTGGATAATAAAGGAAGTTGGATTCATTTAGCGAAATCGGCTCGAGTTTTCATTTCCAATGACGGAATAAAATTCGAAGAGCTACAAAAAATTGGGAAAGAAGAAATCCAAAAAGCAAAAGGAAAAGTAGAAATGAATTTAGGCAAACAATCTGCTCGCTTTGTCAAAATCATCATTGAAAATGCCGGAATCATTCCAGCCGGATTTCCAGGTGCAGGATCAGAAGCTTGGTTGTTTGTCGATGAGATTTCGATTGATTAAAGTCTAATAAATCGCGAGAATTTCTTGAGAAACGCCATTGAAAACGAATTGAGAACCCGAAGAAAATCCCCAAATCGCTTGGATTAAAGGAGCTTCGGGTGAAACCGCAAAGATTTTTTGACCTTCCAATATGATTTCTCCGAATCCAACAGACACAAAAAAGTAAGCGTATTTGGTTTGAACAATTGCACCGTTTTTGACGATATCGCAAGGTTCTGAAGAAATTTTGGATAAAGCAGCTTTTTGATCGAGTTGAACTTTTAGTTGGGATTGCAAACGATTGATTTCTTGTTGCAACATTTCACGACTCGTTTCGTACTTATCGCCCATCGAACTTTTGGTGTCATTGTTGGACGAACGTACATCGGCAATCAAATTTTCAAATTCAGCAATTTTCAAATCGATTTGTTCATTGAGATATCCTAGTAAATCCGCTTTGTTCATCGAGCAAAAATAGGGAATTAAAATCCTTCTTAAATTCCCTATTATTAAAGAGCTATAACTCTAGTGATCTTATATATTCGTTTAATCACTTTTGGAACTACTATAGGTCAACTTTTCGCTGACCAAAAAATAATTTTGGGGATCTACTGTTTGATGATAAGCCATTTTAGCAAATTTCAATTGATCGGAATCAAAACTTAACACATCCATTAAGTCAGCTATTTGCGCGGATTCAAAATGATGTTGTTTCAATTGAGTCTCCAATAAATCCAATTTATCGGAACTAAATTTTTGCTTTTCAACAATCGATTTAAAACGTTGAAAATTTTCTGATGTCATAACGATTGCAACGGGAGTAGTTTCAAAAGGCACTACTTCTTCCACAATCAAATTTCCTCTATGAAAACGCGCATAGGTCAAAGAATTTCCAGCTAAATTGATTCCACCATTATATAAAATTTTACGATTTCTTCTCTCTTGACGAAAGATTTTCACCGGATGAAATCCAATCGAAATTCTTTCTATATAAATAGGTTCGCCTTCCGATCTAAATTCAAATTTCCCGATTTGAACAAGATAAGAATCCTGTCGAGCAAATTTAATTTGCAAATCGGCAGAATTGACTTGCGCAAAGGCGTTCGAAATAAAAAAGGTTAGAAAAATAAAGAAAGAGAAAAATAGTTTCATAGCGTAATTTTCAATCACCTATACCAATTGACATGCCAAATATAGTGGTTTCTTCAAAAATATTTGATATATCAATTTTATAAACTTCTTACAAGACCTCTTTTAAAATTTTCACAAAACCATCCGATTTACTCATCGTGTAAAAATGCAATATAGGAACCTCATTCTGTATCAACTCTTTACATTGATTAACAATCCACTCCTCACCTATTTCTTTCACGCGCTTGTTTTCATCGGCCTTCACTAATTCATTTGCCAAATCATCAGGAAGATCGACATGAAAAGTTTTGGGTAAAGCCGTAATTTGACTTTTTGTGGTTATTGGTTTTAATCCTGGAATGATTGGAACGTTGATTCCAATTGCTCGACATTTGTCCACAAAATCAAAATATTTTTGGTTATCAAAAAACATTTGGGTGACAATATATTCGGCACCTAAATCCACTTTTTTCTTCAAATACCCCAAATCGATATTGAAATTGGGCGCTTCAAAATGCTTTTCGGGATAACCAGCCACACCAATACAGAAATTTGTGTTGGCACTATTTAGCAATTCATCATCCAAATATTTCCCTTGGTTCAAATTGACAATTTGTTCCAATAATTCAGAAGCATACCTATGACCATTTGGCTCAGGAATGAACGTAGATTCTGATTTAATGGGATCACCGCGCAACACCAACAAATTGTCAATGCCTAAAAAATTCAATTCAATCAAAGCATTTTCGGTATCTTCCTTGTCAAATCCGCCACAAATGATGTGTGGAACCGCATCAATTTTATAATGATTTTGAATCGCTGCACAAATCGCCACCGTTCCAGGACGTTTCCGAACACTTTTTCGCTCCAGCAAACCATTGAGATGTTTTTTGTAGACATATTCCTCACGATGATAAGTTACATCAATAAAAGCGGGGTTCAATTCCGCTAAAGGATCCAAAGTCTGAAAGATATGTTGAATGTTTTGACCTTTTACTGGAGGTAATATCTCCACCGAAAAAGCTGTTTTCTTTTGTTCAATGGCGCGTTGTACGTGTTCCGTTATTTTCATTTTTAGGTTTCTCTATTTTAATCTAGCTTTTGCAAGCAGCTTTTTAAATTCTGTACGATTTCTTGAATGTCTTCGCGTGAAGTGGTTCCTACCGATAATCTGAACCAATTCGAGGTTTGGGATGCACCAAATGCATAAAAAGGTACCAAAGCTACTTTGGCTTCTTCCAACAGATATTGCGTTACTTCTTGAATTGTTTCCAAGGTTTTTCCTTCTTTGGTTTTCTTACCAATTAAATCAAATTGAACAGTCAAATAAAGTGCAGCTTCTGGTTGGATCACATCAACAGGAAGACCTTCCGCTTTTAAGTCCAAAAATTTCTGGTAAAATTCCTCTAAACGGTACGATAATTCCGATTTCAAATGGGTCATATAAGAATCAATATCCGCTGAATTTTCTAAATATTCCGCTGTGGCCATTTGTTCAGGTTTTGGCGCCCAAGCGCCAATATGACTTAAAATATCTTTCATCTTGTTGATGATATCTTGTGGTCCAAATGCCCAACCTACTCGAACTCCTGTTGCGGCAAACGCCTTGGAAATCCCATCGATAAATAAGGTATACTCACGCATTTCGGGACGAAGTGAAACTGGATTATAATGTTCAATTTCACCATAAGTTAATTGCCAATAAATCTGATCAAACAATAAATACAAAGGTTTCAATTCCAATTCTTTACGTCGCTTATTTTCCGTAATGATTAAATCACAAATCTTTTCTAATTCATCTTTCTCAAACGTAGTTCCTGTTGGATTCAAAGGTGAACAAACCGCAATCAAATTTGCCTCTTCCATATACTGCGCTAATTCATCTGCAGTAGGCATGAACTTATTTTCAGGTTTTACTTCGATTGAAATTTCTTTGTTGCGAGCCAAATAGGTATAGGCATCATTGTTCCAAGAAGGCGCTGGATAAACAACCGTATCACCGGGATCCAAAATCGTTTGATACACTGCATAAATCAAAGGACGCGCACCTCCAGAAATAAGAATTTCATTTTCTGAATAGCTTATTCCCATTTTTTTTTCTAGGAATTTGGAAACATTTTGACGCAAAATCACTTCCCCATTTCCTGCTGGATAATTGGTAGAATCATTTTGATAATGCTTCACGATCAATTCCTTTAAAGTTTCAGGAATTGGAAAAATTTTCGAATCAAAATCTCCAATCGTTAAATTGTAAATTTTCTCTCCTTTTGCTTGAAGTGCACGAACTTCTCCTGCGATTTTGATGATTTCTGAACCTTTTAGGTTTTCAGAAAGTTGCGATGTTTTCATTTTTTTGTCTTTTGTATGATGAACAGAATCTTATTTCTGCCTTATTTTATTCAGCTAAATTAGGGGACAACCATTTTCTAGCCAATTCTAAATCTATTTTTTTTTGTTTGGCGAAATCTTCTACTTGATCTATTTTAATTTTTCCAACACCGAAATATTTGGAATTTGGATGCGCGAAATAATAACCTGATACAGAAGCAACTGGATACATAGCCAATGATTCAGTCAATTGAACGCCAATTCTTTCTTCAGGTTGTAATAATTCCCAAATGCTCAACTTTTCCAAATGATCGGGACAAGCTGGATAACCTGGCGCTGGACGAATTCCTTGGTATTTTTCTTGAATCAAATCTTCATTTCCTAAAGATTCATTTCCAGCATAACCCCAAAATTCTTTTCGAATTTTCTCATGAAGTAATTCCGCAAATGCTTCTGCAAATCGGTCAGCCAAAGCTTTGACCATGATTGCAGAATAATCATCTTGTTGTTGTTCGAATTCTTTTGCGTACTCTGCAATTTCTTCCCCAGCCGTCACCACAAAACATCCGATATAATCTTGAATTCCTGATTCCTTTGGCGCAATGAAATCAGCTAAGGATAAATTGGGTTGATTTTTTGATTTTTTCGCTTGTTGACGCAAACTGATGAATTGATTGATTTTCTGTTGAGTCGAATCATAGATTTCGATTACATCATCTTCCACAACATTTGCTGGAAATAAACCATAAATTCCTTTGGGCTGGCAAATGGAATTTTCAACGATTTTTTCAAGGAAATCCAATGCTTCTTTATATAATTTTTGTGCTTCTTCACCAATCAAAGAATCATTCAATAATTCAGGGAATTTCCCATACAATTCCCAAGTTTTAAAGAAGGGTGTCCAATCGATATAAGGAATCAATTCAGCAACAGAAACCGAAATTTCATGAACTCCTAATTCATTAGGAACTTTGATATTATCTTGATTGAATTCTAGTTTTAACTTATTAATTCGCGCTTCTTGAAGGGATAAATATTCTTTTTTAACTGAACGATTGAGAAATCCAGTTCTCAATACATCATATTCTTCTTGAAATTCTTTCAAATACTCTGACTTGTTTTTGCTCAATAATTTGGTCGCAACCGGAACGGAACGAGAAGCGTCTAAAATATGTACAACTTGGGAATATTCAGGCGAAATTTTCACAGCTGTATGAGCTTTGGAGGTAGTTGCTCCACCTATTAACAAAGGAAGGGAAAGGTTTCGACGTTTCATTTCCTTTGCAACATGTACCATTTCATCCAAGGAAGGAGTGATCAAACCGCTCAAACCAATCATATCCACTTGATGTTTTTCTGCTTCCTTTAAAATCTTATCGGCTGGAACCATGACGCCTAAATCAATGATTTCAAAACCATTACAGCTTAAAACAACCGATACGATATTTTTCCCAATATCATGAACATCACCCTTTACGGTAGCCATTAAGACTTTGGCAGTCGGTTTATCTGAATTATTTTTTCTCTTTTCTTCTTCTAAATATGGTGTCAAATAAGCAACAGATCGTTTCATCACACGAGCCGATTTCACGACTTGCGGCAAAAACATTTTTCCACTACCAAATAAATCTCCAACCACATTCATTCCATCCATCAACGGGCCTTCAATCACGCGTAATGGTGAACCAATTTGGTCTAATGCTTCTGCAGTATCTTGATCAATATATTCTGTAATTCCTTTGACTAAAGAATGTTCCAAACGCTTTTCTAAGGACCAATTTCGCCATTCTTCATCCTTTTTGACTTTTTTGGATTCGCCTTTAACGTTTTCAGCATAGTCAATCAATCGTTCTGTTGCATCATCGCGGCGATTAAGCACAACATCTTCGACCAATTCCAATAAATCCTTGGGAATACTATCATAGATTTCCAACATTTCAGGATTGACGATTCCCATATCCATACCATATTGAATCCCATGATAGAGAAAAACCGAATGAATCGCCTCGCGCACTTGATTATTTCCTCGAAATGAAAAAGAGGCATTGCTCACTCCTCCACTCACCAAAGCACCTGGAAGATTTTCTTTGATCCATTTCGTAGCTTCAAAAAAATCCAAGGCATTTCTACGATGCTCTTCCATTCCCGTCGCTAAAGGAAATATATTGACATCGAAAATTATGTCCGTTGATGGAAATCCTACCTGATGAACAAGAATATCATACGATCGTTGACATATTTCAATTCGTCTTTCCAAATTATCGGCTTGACCAATTTCATCAAACGCCATCACAATGGCCGCGGCGCCATAACGTCTTATTTTTTTCGCTTGCTGAATAAATATTTCTTCGCCTTCTTTCAAACTGATGGAATTCACAATGGCTTTTCCTTGAACATTTTTCAGTCCAGCTTCTAAAATTTCCCATTTTGACGAATCAATCATAATCGGAACTCTACAAATATCGGGTTCAGAAGCTACCAAACGTAAAAATTTGATCATCGCTTCTTTGCCATCGAGCATTCCTTCATCCATATTGATATCGATGATTTGCGCTCCGCCTTCTACTTGGTCTCGAGCAATTTGCAAGGCTTCCTCAAAATCGCCATTTTGAATCAATCGAAGGAATTTTTTAGAACCTGTCACATTGGTTCGCTCTCCTACATTGATAAAATTGGAATTATCTCTGATGTACAAAGGTTCCAATCCACTTAAAGTTAATTTGATACTCATAACAATGCAGGGATTTTACGCGGTTGATAATTTTGAACGAATTCTGCCATTTTCTGAATATGTTCAGGTGTTGTACCACAGCAACCACCCAAAATATTGATCCATCCGTTTTCTACCATCGGTCGTATGTTTTCCAACATGATTTCGGGAGACTCATCATATCCGCCAAAGGCATTTGGCAAACCTGCATTGGGATAGACACTGACATTGAAAGGTGCATGATCGGATAGGATTTCGACATAGGGCAACATATCGGTCGCGCCTAATGCACAATTCAATCCAATACTAAAAAGAGGAATATGCGCCAGGGAAATCAAAAATGCTTCTGTCGTTTGGCCCGAAAGGGTTCTTCCCGATTTATCCGTAATGGTTCCAGAAGCCATTAAAGGAACTTGAATTCCCGTTTGATCCATTGCTTCCATGATGCCAAAGAAGGCAGCTTTTGCATTGAGCGTATCAAATATCGTTTCCACCAATAAAGCATGAACTCCTGCTTTTAACAAAGTCGTAGCTTGTTCTTGATAGGTTATGACCAATTCATCAAAATCTACATTTCGAAAAGCTGGATCTTGAACTTTGGGTGAAATAGAAGCGGTACGATTCGTTGGACCGATTGAACCAGCGACAAATTTTGGCTGAGATGGATTTCGTGTGGTAAATTCATCAGCAACTTCCAACGCTAATTTGGCTGAAGCGAAATTTAATTCCTCTACCCAATCGACCATATCGTAATCCACCATAGAAATTCGATTGGCATTAAAGGTATTGGTTTCAAGAATATCGGCGCCTGCCTGAAGATAAGCGCGATGAATATTTTGAATAATTTCGGGTTGTGTGATGGACAGCAAGTCGTTATTGCCTTTCAATGACTGATGAAAATCGGCAAATCGGTCGCCACGATAGTCTTCTTCAGACAATTGATGACGCTGAATCATCGTGCCCATTGCACCATCTAAAATCAATATTTTCTCTTTGGATAAATCGGTCAAATTCATTTGAATACATTATTATTTGACCTTATTGAAAAATATACGCGAAGTATTTTTCCCTTATCTTTTCTTGCTCTTTTGACAAGATAGGATGTAGCACCCGACCTAACGGGTTGCTAAGGTATCATAGGGCCTAATCCCTCCACCTTTCTCAATAAGGATGCTGCAAATGTATAAATTAAAATCCGAAATACTCAAACTTATTTTTGAATAAGAAATAGCTAAAATGAAACAAAGCCATTCAATTTTACTCGAATGGCTTTGAATACTTAAACCTAAAAACTTACTAAACTTACTAAACTTTTATTTAGACGAATCTAAATAGTATATTATCCATTTACCCCTTTGGATTATATGTGGACAAATTTATTGAGGTAAACCATTAAATTCATTGACCTATGTTAAGAAATTAATAATTCTATCAAATTTTCTGAGGAAAATGATAATAAATATTTATTACAATTATATTATTAATATTCAAATACTTAAGTACCGCAAAATGTTTTATATTGGGAATCGAATTCTGGATTGGCTCTCAAAAAAGAATTATCAATTGAGGAAATCCTTTTTTTTGATTCTAATTGATTTAATAAATTGTGAAATTTTGAAAAATTTCCTTCCTCGGCATTTTTCAAAATTTCTTCTAATGATTGATTTCTTAAAATCATGATAGGGTTATTTCTCCTCATTATTTCATTTGAATTCAATTCATTTTCAATCCTAATTTTCCATTTTCCGAGCCAAGAATTCATTTCTTTTGGAAAATCGTTTTCTTTTTCATCAAAAACTTCTGGATAGGTTAACTTCGCAAACGAATTCGTATAATCCAATTTAAATTGATATAAGTATTCCAGAAACTCATCTACCAAATGACTATCACCCTCTTTTTCCTCTGTAATTCCTAATTTGGAAAACATCATTTTGTACCAAGATTCCATATAAAGTGAATCAAATTCATTAATTATCTGAATCGCTAATTCGATCGCAACTTTTTCTTCGGGATGAATTAGACTCAATAAAGTTTCCGCCAATCGAGCCAAATTCCATTTCAAGATTTTGGGTTGATTCTCAAACGAATACCGAGCATTTTGATCAATAGAACTATAAACGGTTGAGGGATCATAAACTCCCATAAACGCACATGGCCCAAAATCAAAAGTTTCTCCCGAAATGGAAATATTATCGGTATTCATCACTCCATGAATAAAGCCTACTCGCATCCAATTCACGATCAAATCAATCTGAACTTTCATCACTTTTTCCAAGAAAGCCAAAGCTAAATTGGTGGAATTTTTCAATTCTGGATACAATCGATTTACCGAATAATTCAAAAGTGTTTCAACATCATCCTGCGTTCCAAAATACCTGGCATATTCAAAGGTTCCGATACGAATATGAGATTTCATCACGCGCGTTAAAATGGCACCTTCATGAATTTCTTCTCGGTATACTTTTTCTCCTGTTTTGACTACTGCCAAACTACGAGAACTTGGAATTCCCAAATCATGTAAGACTTCACTGAATAAGTATTCTTTCAGCATGGACCTCAAGGTCGCTCGACCATCTCCCCTTCTCGAATAAGGAGTTGGTCCACTTCCCTTAAGCTGAATATCCCATCGATTTCCTTGTGCATCTAAATGTTCACCCAAAATCGTCGCGCGACCATCGCCCAACATCGTAAAATGCCCAAATTGATGGCCTGCATAAGCTTGAGAAAATGGCGTAGAATTCCATTGATTGCCCGACAAAATTTGAAGCAATGTTTCGTCAAAATCTCCATCAATGTTTAGACTTTTGCGTAATTCTTCATTCTTGACTACCCATTCTGGTTTTGATACTCCCTGAAAATGAATTCTTTCGTAGAATTTTTCGGGAAGGCTTAAATAAGTAGAATCAAAATTAAAATACATCGAGGATTTCATCGGAGATATTATTCTAGCAAATTTACGCATTTAATTATGGTTGATTTTCTGTATTTGAATTTGAATTTCGTTCATGTTTATAATTTGTTTCGTTAATTAGCGTTTCAAATCAGTGAAGTTTCAAATCGTCATATTCTTTTTCTTATTCACTTTTGTCGCAAAAGGGCAAGAGAAAAAGGATTCTATTTTCCAGTTTTTCAATTATCAGGTAAATGAAAAAACTTACAAATTAGATTTTGAAAAGAAAATAGCCACAGATTCCTCCTTTTTGAACGTTCTTGATTCTTTGAAAAACATTGGGTATTACACTTTAACACTGGATTCTATTCAAAATCAATCTGTGTATTTGAACAAAGGGAAAATGTACAAACAAATTTGGGTGAAAAATGATTCCATTTTTCAGAAAAAAGAAGATTGGTTTGCTGTGAAAAATTTGGATTCCTTGATTCAATCTGTTAATAAAAATTATGCGGCAAAAGGATATCCGTTTACCGAAGTGAAAATTCAACCTTTGGGTTATCAAAATGGAGAAGCACAAATCGCCTTGCAATTGAATTTGTTTTCCTCTAGAAGTATTGATGGTGTAAAAGTGGAAGGTTATGAAAAACTTTCAAAAGGCTATATCAAACATCATTTGGGACTAAAAAAAGGTAAAATTTACAATGAAGAAGAATTAAAATCCATTTCTGAAAAAATGAGCTATACAAGCTTCATTGAAGAAATTAGATCACCACAAACTCTTTTCAATACAGATTCGACAACTGTTTATTTGTACGTTAAAAAAGTAAAATCCAATGTTTTTGATGGTGTACTTGGATTTGGAAATGATAAAGAAGGAAAATTTCAATTGAATGGAAATGTCAAGGTAGAATTGAACAATAATTTCAATGGTATGGAAAAAATTCGGTTGAATTGGATTGCTACCGCAGACAAAAGCTCTACTTTGGATGTAGAAGTACGAATTCCATATTTATTTCAATCTTCGATCGGAACCCAAACCAATTTTAGCATGTATCGTAGAGATAGCGTGTTTGTGAACACCAAAATTGAAGAACGTTTATTTTACCAAATCACTACCAATTCTAATATTGGATTTAATCTAAGTTATGAGAATTCCAATTTCGTTTTAGATGATCATCCTGAATTGTCCATGTTGTATGATGATTATAATAAAACCGGATATGGAATTAGCTACGAATTACTTCAACCTTCCAACAATTCATTATTTGAAGGAAAATCGCGTATTTATTTCATTGGAAAAACTTTATCAAAAAAGAACCAAGATTTTGATGAAATTACCCAAACCTACACCGAAACGAAACAAGATCAATACGAATTAGGCTTTTATGGATTTCATTTGTTCCGTTTGCATCCACAACACTATATAAAAACACAGATTGAAGGATTTGGTCTTTTTGGATCAAACAATGAATATTCCCAAAATGAATTGTATCGAATTGGTGGATTTGGGAGCATCAGAGGATTCAATGAAGAAAGTATTTTGGCGTCTTCCTATGGAATTGGAAGTTTGGAATATCGATTTGTACCCAATGATGGATTCTACATTGCGGCGTTTGGTGATTATGGTATAATGGAAAATAAACCTGCTATGCTCAAACAAAATTTATTGGGTGTGGGAATGGGAATCTCATTCCTGACTCAATTGGGAATTTTCAATTTAAGTTATGCCGTTGGAAAACAGTCTGACACAGGATTTGATTTTAAAAATTCCAAAATTCATTTCGGAATTTTGACACGGTTTTAAAAAGAAATTAAAGCAAAAAAAACCTTGCTCCAAAAGAAACAAGGTAATTGTGTGTGTTTAGCTATTCGCTTATTGCTGTATGAACTCCAAATTTACAAAAAGTTTTACTTTATCTGACACAACTACTCCACCAGATTCTGTCAAAGCATCCCAGCTTAACCCGAAATCTTTACGATTTAACTCTCCTGTTAACTCAAAACCAGAACGTTGGTTTCCGTAAGGATCTTTGATTACACCTCCGAATTCTGCATGTAAATTCACAGGTTTTGTTACTCCACGCAATGTTAATTCACCTTTGATCGTATCTCCTTCCAATTTCCCTGTATATGACATCGTCGGGAATTCCTCAGCATTGAAAAAATCTGCGCTTTTTAAATGCTCGTCGCGTTGCGGATTTTTGGTATTGATTGAATCAATTTTTGCTTCAAATTGAAACTCTCCTCCTTGAAAAGTTTCATCTTCAGATTTTGCATTAGCAGAAAAATCCAAAAAATCTCCTGTTACAGTTGAAATAACCATATGCTTGATTTTGAACTGCACTTCAGAGTGACTATTATCTAAATTCCATGTTAGTGACATACTTATAAATTTTTAATGATTAGAAAACAAAGGTAGCGTCAAAATTTCTCAATAAAGTTGACCTATGATATTTTAACAAAATAGATAGAATTTTACAGAATTATGAAAAGTATTTGATGGAACAAAAATTGAATTCTCTTAGCATTCATCGGCATTAGAAGATATGTTATTTAAGTGTTAAATAACTTCGTTTAGTTCGGTAATTACAAAACTAACTGTACTTTTGCCAAAATTTTAGCATTTTGAAGTGTCCTAAAAAAATAGAACTTTTTGAAGAATTGGCAGCACACTACAAGGAAGTTTACAAGCTTCCACCCCTTGCTGCAAAGGTATATTCCTTCTTCTTGGTTGAAACATCTTCCAAAGAATACTCTTTTGATGAATTGGTTGAAAAATTTCAGGTGAGCAAAAGTTCCATGTCAAGTACATTGCATTTATTATCGCAATATGATTTTGTTTCTCAGTTAAACAAATTAGGAGATCGTAAAACTTATTATAAGATTACGCCTCAGCATTTGACCATACGTTTAAACCGTATCAAACGCAATTTGGAACAAGAGATTTTATTGACCGACAAATTGATTCAATTTCATAAAAAAGAATCTCCAAATTTCAATCAATTGAGTGTTGACAAAGTAAAAATTTATACCCAACACCTTCAAACTTCTGTAAAAGGATTGGCTACGACCATTGAAAAAATAGAAAAATTAAATCATACCATTTAATCATATGAATACAAAAACATTCGCAATTTCGGTTCTCCTATCTGCAAGCATTATTTCTTGTGGTAAAAAAGAACAGCAACCTCAAGGCATGAATCAAACTCCATCATTGCCTGTTACAGAAATTTCCACGAAAGATGTAACAGGATACACTGCTTTTCCTGTCAATATCGAAGGTAGAGTTAACAATGATGTTCGAGCAAAAATTCAAGGATACATTACGCAGGTGTATGTAGACGAGGGACAAGTCGTTTCCAAAGGTCAACCTTTATTCAAATTGGAAACCAATGTTTTAAGTCAAAATGCCAATGCGGCAAAATCGGGTGTGACAGCAGCTCAAGCTTCTGTAAAAGCAGCTGAAGCTTCGGTTAAATCTGCGCAAGTTGAAGTAGACAAATTGATTCCTTTGGTAGAAAAAAACATCATCAGCAATGTTCAATTGGAAACCGCTAAAGCTAATTTGATGCGTGCGCAAAGCCAAATGGCACAAGCTCAAGCTGCTTACCAACAAGCCCAAGCGAATTATAGTGGAATTCAAGCCAATATTGATTTCTCGGTTGTAAGAAGTCCAATTTCTGGTGTGGTGGGTGCCATCAATTTCCGCGAAGGAAGTTTGGTTGGGCCATCTGATCCGACTCCCATGACTTCTGTATCTGAAGTTGGGGAAGTTTTCGCGTATTTTTCAATGAATGAACGTGAGTATTTTGATTTCTTAGAAGAAACAGAAGGAAAAAATGTATCTGAAAAATTAAAAAATATTCCTGACGTAGAATTGGTCTTAGCGAATGGACAATTATATAATGAAAAAGGGAAAATCAAAACCGTAACAGGTCAAATCAATCCTCAAACAGGAACGATTCAGTTTAGAGCGACATTCCCTAACAAGGATCGTTTGTTAAGCAATGGAAATAGTGGTACAATCCGTATCCCCAAAGAATATGGAGAGGCATTGGTCATTCCTGAAACTGCAACATTTGAACAACAAGGATATACCTATGTTTATTTGGTTGAAAAAGACACGGCAACTATGAAAATTATCGAAATAGAAGATCGTATTGACAATTTGGCTGTTGTAAAGTCAGGATTGAAAAAAGGCGATAAAATTGTCGTAGAAGGTATGGGCAAATTGAGAGATAATTCTCCAATTGCACCACAATTGGTTCCTTTTGATTCAGTTACCAAACCTATCAAACCAGTATTTTAATTTGAAGTTATGTTAAAGACATTCATAGAAAGACCCGTATTGTCCACCGTAATTTCCATTATCATTGTGATTTTGGGGATTCTGGGGATTTTAACTTTACCCATCACACAATATCCTGAAATTGCACCTCCAAGTGTTCAAATTTCAGCAAACTATCCGGGAGCAAATGCGCAAACCGTATTGGAGAGTGTGGTGATTCCGATTGAAGAACAAGTTAATGGTGTAGAAGGTATGGACTACATCACTTCGACTGCCACCAATAACGGTACAGCAACAGTTCAAATTACCTTCAAACAAAATGTAGATCCAGATATTGCGGCTGTAAACGTACAAAATCGTGTTGCACGTGCTACTCCCCTTTTGCCTGCAGAGGTTACAAGATCGGGTGTAGTTACACAAAAGCAACAAACCAGTGCTTTGATGTTCGTTTCCTTTTATTCTGAAAACGAAAATTACGATCAGTTGTATGTTCAAAATTACATGAACATCAACGTTGTACCTCAATTAAAACGTGTTAACGGAGTTGGGGACGCCAACGTATTTGGGATACGTAATTATGCGATGCGTGTTTGGTTAGATCCAGTTCGTATGGCCAATTATGGATTGGTTCCTTCTGATATTACTGCTGCTTTAAACGAACAAAGTTTGGAAGCTGCTGCGGGACAGTTAGGGGAAAATTCAGGAGAAGCGTTTCAATATGTGATTCGTTATAGCGGAAAATATAGAACTGAGGAACAATACCAAAATATTGTCATCAAATCCATGGAAAATGGTCAAGTTTTATACTTGAAAGATGTGGCCAAAGTAGAAATGGGTTCTCAAGGATATACAGGTATTTCCCGATTGAATGGTAAACCAGCCGTTGCGATGGCAATTTATCAAACTCCAGGGTCCAATGCGAAGGAGATTATTGACGCTTTGAATGTCGAATTGGAAAAAATCAGTGAAACATTGCCAACAGGGGTTCATTACAAAGTCATGTTTGACACCAATGAATTCTTGGATGCGTCTATCGATAAAGTATTGACAACCTTAATTGAAGCCTTTATCTTGGTATTTATCGTAGTTTTTGTCTTTTTACAAGATTTACGTTCCACTTTGGTACCTTTGATTGCAGTACCAGTTTCCATTATTGGTACCTTCTTTTTCTTGAATTTATTTGGATTCTCCATCAACTTATTGACGTTATTCGCTTTGGTATTAGCCATTGGGATTGTGGTCGATGACGCGATTGTCGTCGTCGAGGCGATCCACGCGAAAATGGAACATACAAACGAATCGGGTAGAGAAGCTGCCTTAAGCACAATGACTGAAATTTCGGGAGCTATTGTTTCGATTACACTCGTAATGGCGGCAGTATTCGTTCCGGTTACTTTTATTGGCGGACCAACTGGAGTCTTTTATAAACAGTTTGGGGTTACGCTAATTGTCGCCATTGTGATTTCGGCTGTAAACGCTTTGACCTTAAGTCCTGCCTTGTGTGCTTTATTGTTGAAACCTCATAATGAAGAAGAGCACGGAAAAAAGAAAAATTTCATCCAACGATTCTTTGCAGGATTCAACAGAGCGTTTGATGCGATTACAAGTAAATATGCCAAAAGTTTCGGATTTTTATTCCGTCACAAATGGGTTACATTCTTGATTTTAGCATTATGTGGATTAGGAATTTTCTGGGCAAACAAAACAATGCCAACCGGATTTGTTCCAAGTGAAGATAGAAGTTTTATCATGGCGAACTTTGAATTGCCTCCAGGATCATCAGGAGACCGTGTTGCGGCGATGCAATCTGAATTCCAAAAGAAATTAGAACAATTACCAGAAGTGGAAGCCGTAACCATGGTTTCGGGATTTAGTTTCGTTTCGGGACAAGGATCGAACTATGGTATGGGAATGATTCGTTTGAAAAGCTTATCTGAGCGAGATTCAGAAGCTTCTTCAAGTAATGCGGTTGTTGGGAAATTATTTGGAATGGCTGCAACGATGCCTGAAGCCAATATGATTTTCTTTGCTCCTCCTTCTATTCCTGGTTTTGGGATGTCCTCTGGATTTGAATTGAAATTGTTGGACCGTTCAGGTGGAGACATCAACGAATTTGCACAAATTGCTCAAGGTTTTACAGGGGAATTAATGAAACGTCCTGAAATCCAATATGCGCAAACCTCATTTAACACCCGATATGCGCAATATGAAATTGAATTGAACATTCCTCGCGCCAAACAATCTGGTGTAACTGTAAGTCAATTGTTCAATGCCTTACAAGGATATATTGGTGGAATTTACGCAGCGGACTTTACAAGATATGGAAAACAATTCCGAGTAATGGTTCAAGCCTTACCAGAAGATAGAGCTTCGGAACAAGACTTGAGTAAAATCTTTGTTCGTACATCCAATGGTAGCATGACGCCTATTACACAATTCGTTCAATTGAATCGTATTTATGGTCCACAGGTCATCAATCGTTTCAATTTGTTTACCAATGCTAGTATTTCTGGAGCACCAAATCCTGGATACAGTACAGGTGATGCGATCCGAGCTATTGAAGAAGTTTCTTCCTCATCTTTATCCCAAAGTTATGGCATTGACTACGCTGGTTTAACTCGTGAGGAAATCAGTTCTGGAAATCAAACATTATTGATTTTCATGTTGTGTATCATTTTCGTATACTTCATTTTATCGGCTCAATATGAAAGTTATTTGTTACCATTATCTGTATTGTTATCAATTCCAGGTGGATTGATGGGTGCTTATTGGGCACAGAAAATAGCAGGATTGGAAAACAATATTTACTTCCAAATTGCCCTCATCATGCTTGTGGGATTACTCGCGAAAAATGCAATTTTGATTGTGGAATTTGCACTTCAGCGACGAAAACATGGAGAATCCATCGTGGATTCAGCGATCAATGGTGCAAAAGCGCGTTTTAGACCTATCTTGATGACCTCCTTTGCCTTTATTTTAGGTTTGATGCCATTGGTATTCTCATCGGGAATCGGATATGTCGGAAACCGTTCTATTGCGACTGGAGCAGCATTTGGATTGCTAATTGGAACCATCATTGGAGTATTTAACATTCCCGTTTTATATGTAATTTTCCAATGGTTACAAGAAAAGGTAAAACCAATGAAATTTGATAAAGTAGAATCTTCAACTGATAAACACTAGTCAAGTTTTTAAATTGAACAAAAACATGAAAAAAACATTTCAATATATGGGTTTAGTAGGAATTGCAATTTTTTTGCAATCCTGCTTTGCCGCAAAAGAATATACACGCGAACAAACGGTTGTAAACGAAGCCAACTATCACACCGATTTAATTCCCACCGATAGTTTGAGCATGGCTTCTCTTTCTTGGAAAGAGATTTTCAAAGATTCTTATTTGAATCAACATATTGACAAAGCCTTGACCAACAATTTAGACATTCGCATGGCCATGAAAAACATGGACGCAGCTCAAGCTTATGTGAAACAAGGAAAAGCAGCCTATTTTCCTACCATCAATGGAAATGCGTCTTATACCCATTCCACGCAATCTTTAAATACGCAATTTGGTCAATTTGGTGGAGGCGAAAGACAATACATCAACCAATATGAACTTTCTGGTAGCCTTTCTTGGGAAGCAGATATTTGGGGGAAATTGAGAAGCAATGATCGCGCATTTACTGCTTCTTATATGCAATCCGTTTCGGCGCACCAAGCAGTAAAATCCAATTTAGTTGCTCAAGTTGCGTCAACCTATTATCAATTATTGGCTTTGGACGAACAAAAAAGAATTGCAGAAGAAACCATTGCCAATAGAGAAGAAAGTGTTGAAACCATCAAACTGTTAAAAGATGCAGGAAACGTAACTGAGGTTGCTGTCAAACAAACCGAAGCTCAATTATTGAACAACAAAGCTTTGTTGTTGGACATCGAAAACAACATCAAATTATTGGAAAACTCTTTAAGTATTTTGATGGGTGAAAACCCAAGAAATATTGAACGTTCTACTTTAAAAGAACAAGTAATTTCGGCAGAATTAAAAACAGGTGTTCCCGTTCAATTGTTGACCAATCGTCCCGACATCATGGCGGCAGAATACGCTTTGATTAATGCTTTTGAATTAACCAATGTCGCAAGAAGCAACTTCTATCCTAGCCTTCGTTTATCAGCCAATGGAGGAATTCAAAGCATCGATTTCGAAGATTTATTCAGTGCCAATTCCCTTTTCGCGAGCATCGTGGGTTCCTTAACACAACCTATTTTGAATGGTCGTCAGATTCGTACCCAATATGAAGTTCGTCAAACACAACAAGAACATGCATTGTTGAACTACAAAAAAGCCATCCTAAATGCTTCCAAAGAGGTTTCAGATGCGCTATACACCTATCAAACCAACGAAGAAAAAGTGGTTTTAAAGCAAGAAGAATTCGAAGCCTACAACCAAGCGATTCAATATTCAGAAGAATTACAGATTTATGGTATGGCCAATTATTTAGAGGTTTTGACCGCGCGTCAAAATGCTTTAAATGCACAGTTAGCCATGATCAATACCGAATTTGGAAAACTCAATGCATTGGTCCAATTGTACCGAGCTTTGGGTGGTGGTTGGAGATAATTCCCAAAAAAATAGAAAAGAAAAAGACAGTTCCTAGGAGCTGTCTTTTTTATTTTGGGCGTGCCCTCGTTGCTAAAAAATGATGGACTTTTAATTTACCTATTCAGCCGGCAACGAGGTCAGGCTATCCGTTACAACTCCTCACCGCCATGGCGGCTGTGGGGTTTCCACTTCTATCCCTCACGCAAGTTTAGTTTCTAAAATCACTTGCTTCATCTAATCGTTTTTCTTGCTCATCGGTCAATTGAATTTTTGGCGCTTGAATGATGGATTCCAATTGTCGTAAGCTGGTTGCACTTACAATCGGAGCAGCAATCGTTGGCTGATTGAGCAACCAAGCCAATGAAATTACAGCTGGAGTCGTATTTTGTTCGCTCGCAACTTCATCCAAACAATCCAAAATTCGAAATCCACGTTCGTTCATGTATTGTTTGACATCTTTTCCTCGTTGACTTTGACCAAAATCTGCATCGCTTCGATATTTACCTGTTAAAAATCCGCTAGCAAGCGAATAATAATTGATTACACTTAGGTTCTGAACAGCAGCAATACTTTGGTATTCGGTTTCAAACTTTTCACGATCGTATAAATTATACAAGGGTTGTAAGGTTTCATATCGAGGAAGACTATATTTTTCAGATGCTTCCAATGAGTCCAGCAAACGTTCTGCAGAAATATTGGATGCACCAATCGCACGAATTTTCCCATCTTGAATTAGGTCTTGGAATGCAGACAAAGTTTCCTCCACAGGCGTAACTTCATCGTCATAATGCAGTTGATACAAATCAATATAATCGGTTTGTAAACGCATCAAGGAATTGTCTACTTCCTCTTTGATATGTTTTTTAGAAGCATTGGGTTTTGCAAAATTTTTCCCTCTTCCTCCAACCTTAGTACCTATAATTACTTTATCTCGAATTCTTCTCTTTTTGAGCCAAGTTCCAATGATTCGTTCCGATTCTCCTCCATCATTTCCTTTTACCCAATACGAATAATTATTAGCCGTATCTATAAAATTAAAACCATTGCCAACAAAGGCATCTATGATTTCGTGTGATTGATTTTCATCGATCGTCCAGCCGAAAACATTTCCTCCAAAAGCGATGGGTGAAACCATTAAATCAGAATTTCCTAATTGCTTTTTTTCCATGATCATGAATTTAGGTTAAATGTAAGAAATCTAACCTTGAACCTTAGCAAGGAATCTGAATTTAACACAAGAAAAAATCCTTCTAAAAAAGAAGGATTCTTAGGGTTCGGTTGATCTATATATAGTAGTAAGTTACGAAAAGTTAGGGATCATTTCTAAAACAAAAATAGTCTAGTCAGTACAATAAAAAAAGGGGAAAAATCCCCTTTTTTACTCAATTTATCCTCTTTTGCCTAATTCAATTACTTCCAAGTTGTCAATTTTACCCGAATCTACGGTAAATCTCAACATGGTTCTGATTTGATGAAATCCATGAATACCACAAGCGCCAGGATTCATATGCAACAAATTTAAGTTGCGATCGGGCATTACTTTTAATATGTGAGAATGTCCCGATATAAATAATTTCGGTGGATTTGCATAAATTTCTTCGCTAATAGCTGGACTGTATTTCCCTGGATATCCGCCAATATGGGTGATCAATACATCTACTCCTTCCACTTCAAAACGATTATTCAAAGGAAATTCTTTTCTAATTTCAGCATTATCAATGTTTCCAAAAACTGCACGAACTGGAGCAATTTTGGCTAATTGATCGGTTAGGTTTAAATCTCCAATATCACCAGCATGCCAGATTTCATCTGCTTGAGATGCAAAATCCAATATTCGTTCATCTATATAACTATGCGTATCTGATAAGAGCAAAATTTTCTTCAAAACACCTAAATTTGTACAAAACTAAATTGAATTCAAACACAAATGGGAAAAATAATCATTGTAATTGGGGTTTTGATTGTGATCATTGGATTGCTCATGCAGTTCACCAATCTAAATTTCAATTGGTTTGGAAGATTACCAGGTGATATACGAATTGAGAAACCTGGATTTCAATTTTCATTTCCAGTCGTTTCTTGCATTTTGATTTCCATTGCAATTTCTGCCGTTTTTTGGATTCTAAAAAAATTCCACCTATTCTAAGAAATTTCAAAACTTATTAGCAATATAAATCAATCAATTTCTTAGAAATCCTTAATTTTGCACCGCATAAAAATTACATATGGGAAGAGCTTTTGAATTTCGAAAAGGAAGAAAAATGAAACGTTGGGCAACAATGGCCAAAACGTTTACGAGAATTGGAAAAGATATTGTGATGGCTGTTAAAGAAGGCGGCCCCAACCCAGAAGCCAATTCGCGTCTTCGTGCTGTGATCCAAAATGCAAAAGCTGCCAATATGCCCAAAGAAAATGTTGAGCGCGCAATTAAAAAAGCAACCGATAAAGACACTGCCAACTTCAAAGAAGTTTTATTTGAAGGGTACGGTCCTCATGGAATTGCTGTTTTAATTGAAACTGCAACCGATAATAATAACCGTACCGTAGCCAACATTCGTTCTTATTTCAATAAATGCAATGGGCAATTGGGAACACAAGGTTCCGTTGAATTTATGTTTGACCATATCTGTAACTTCACTGTTAATGGTGAAGGTTTAGGAATGGATTTGGAAGAATTAGAATTGGAATTGATCGACTTTGGTGCAGAAGAATTATTTGAAGAAGAAGGAAACGTTGTTGTCTATGCTCCTTTTGAAAGTTTCGGACAATTGCAGAAATATTTTGAGGAAAACAATATCGAAATCGTATCAAGTGGTTTTGACCGAATTCCTCAAGTTACCAAAGAATTAACAGAAGAACAACAAGCAGATTTAGATAAATTATTGGAAAAAATTGAAGAAGATGATGACGTGCAAAACGTTTTCACCACAATTGCCAATAACTAAATAAAACTAAAATATTTATCAAATGTTGGATGAAATGGATTCAAAACCATTTATCCAACATTTAAATTTAAATTTCTATCGTATGAATCTTAAGCAACAAACAGCAGAAATTCTCTCGCAAACAATTACAGAATTGTACAACTATAGTCCAGAAAGACTTGAGATTCAAAACACAAGGAAGGAATTTGAAGGCGAATATACCTTGGTGACATTTCCATTGATCAAAGAATTGAAAAAAAGTCCTGAACAAATCGGACAAGAAATTGGAAATGCCCTTTTGGAGAAAAAACAGATTTTGGCTTTTAATGTAGTCAAAGGCTTTTTGAATTTGAAATTTCCAGACGAATTCTGGTTAAAGAATTTTCAAGAAGATGCTCAAAATAAAGATTTTGGATTTATCAAAAATAACCCGAATGCGCAATCTGTAATGGTGGAGTACTCCTCGCCTAACACAAACAAACCAATTCACTTAGGGCATATCAGAAATAACTTATTGGGTTATTCGGTTGCTCAGATTTTCAAAGCTGCTGGAAACAAAGTTCAAAAAATTCAAATCATCAATGACCGCGGAATTCACATTTGCAAATCCATGCTTGCATGGGAGAAATTTGGAAATGGCGAAACTCCTGAATCTACAGGTATGAAAGGCGATCATTTGGTTGGAAAATACTATGTGGAATTTGACAAACATTACCGCGAAGAAATAAAAGAATTGGTAGCTGAAGGTCAATCGGAAGAAGATGCCAAAAAGAATGCTCCTTTGTTTTTGGAAGCACAAGAAATGTTGCGTCAATGGGAAGCTGGTGATGAACATGTACGTGAACTTTGGGCCAAAATGAATGGTTGGGTGTATGCTGGTTTTGGTGAAACCTATACTCGTTTGGGTGTAGATTTTGATCATTATCAATATGAAAGCAATACGTATTTGTTAGGAAAAGACTTAATCCAAAAAGGATTGGACGCTGGTGTATTTTATCAGAAAGAAGATGGTTCTGTTTGGATTGATTTGACTGGAGAAGGATTGGATGAAAAACTGGTTTTGCGTTCTGACGGAACCTCTGTCTATATGACCCAAGATTTGGGAACTGCAGTGGAACGTTTCGAAACGATGGATATAGACAAATTGATTTATGTTGTTGGAAACGAACAAGATTACCATTTCAAAGTACTTTTCTTAATCTTGAAGAAATTAGGATACAAATGGGCCGATACGTTGGAGCATCTTTCTTACGGAATGGTCAATTTACCCGATGGGAAAATGAAATCTCGTGAAGGAACCGTTGTTGATGCAGACGAATTGATGGAATCTATGTTTCAGACTGCAAAGGAGATTTCATCTGAATTAGGGAAATTGGATGATTATTCAGACGATAAGAAAAACGAATTGTATGAAATCATCGGTATGGGCGCTTTGAAATATTATATTTTAAAAGTAGACCCGAAAAAAGGAATCCTTTTCAATCCAAAAGAAAGTGTGGATTTCAATGGAAATACAGGGCCGTTCATTCAATATACCTATGCAAGAATCCAATCAATTTTACGCAAACAAGAACCTGCAACTTTTAATTTGAATGAAATTCAGTTGAATGAAGCTGAAATTGAGATATTACGTCATTTGTACAATTTAGAAGAGACAATTCAGAAAGCAGCGGAAGATTTAAGCCCAGCTTTAATTGCGAATTATGTTTATGATTTGGTGAAGCTATTTAATTCGTTTTATCAGAATAATCCCATCTTAAAAAACGAAAATGAAAATTTAACAAATTTCAGATTGCAGCTAAGTAAGCTTGTATCTATAGTGATTATGAATGCTTTAGATTTACTTGGAATACAGGCACCTGAAAAAATGTAAGACAAATAATGTCTTATATTTTATTATATGAAAATAAATTATTAAATTTGAGCAATATAAAAAGCTTAATAGCTTTTTCATAGGTTTAGGTTGGTTAAGGTTAGCTCCTCTTTCGCAAGAAATGAGGAGTTACTTTTTTATATACTTTATAGTTTTCATTTCAGCTTAAGTTCGCTACATTTGTTAGAAAAATTACAAGGTTATGACAACAAAATACGAGCAAATTCCCTCAGAACTTTTTATAAAAAACAGAGCTAAATTTTCAAAAGCATTGGCGCCAAAATCTTTGGCAGTATTTAATTCGAACGATATTTATCCAATCAGTGCAGATAGCACCATCCCTTTTCAACAACATAGAGATATCTTTTATCTTTCAGGAGTAGATCAAGAGGAAAGTATTTTGGTTATTTTTCCAGATGCATACGAGGAAAAACATCGAGAGATTTTATTTTTAAAAGAAACCAATGATCATATTGCGGTTTGGGAAGGGGAAAAACTTTCCAAGGAACAAGCATTTGAGGTTTCTGGAATTAAAACCGTTTATTGGTTGCAAGATTTCCCTAAAATATTTCGTCAATTGATGAACGAAGCTGAAAATGTGTATATCAATACCAACGAACATTATAGAGCAACCGTTGAAGTTGAAACTCGTGAAGATCGTTTCATCAAAAAATTGAAGCAAGATTATCCAGGTCATACCTACTTACGTAGCAATCCTATATTGCAACGATTACGTTCCATCAAAGAAGCAGAAGAGTTGGAATTGATCCAACGTGCTTGTGATATTACCGAAAAAGGTTTTAGAAGAATTTTGAATTTCGTAAAACCTGGCGTTTGGGAATATGAAATTGAAGCAGAATTTGCCCATGAATTCTTGAGAAATCGTTCCAAAGGATTTGCGTATACACCTATTATTGGTAGCGGATACAATTCAAACGTATTGCACTATATCCAAAACAATCAACAATGTCAGGATGGTGATATCTTATTATTGGATGTTGGCGCGGAATATGCAAACTATGCATCTGATATGACACGAACTATTCCAGTGAATGGTCGTTATTCTGATCGTCAAAAGCAAATTTACAATGCGGTTTTAAATTGTAAGATTGAAGCTGAAAAGCTTTTGGTGGCTGGAAACAATTGGTATGATTATCACAAAGAAATGGGGAAGGTCTATACTTCTGCCCTATTGGATTTAGGTTTGATCGACAAAGCCGATGTTCAAAATGAAGATCCGAATTGGCCAGCCTACAAAAAATACATGATGCATGGAACTTCTCATCATATGGGTTTAGACACGCATGACTACGGAATTTTGTCGGACAAATTTGTCGAAGGAATGGTGTTCACAAATGAACCTGGATTCTATATTCCTGCAGAAAATTTAGGGGTTCGTATTGAAGATGATTATGTGATTCAAGCTTCAGGTGCTCCTAAAAATCTAATGAAAAATATTCCAATCACCGTTGAGGAAATTGAAGAAATTATGAATTCTTAAAAATTCAATACCCCTTTATGAACCGTTTCTGATGCAACATTGGAAACGGTTTTTTATTTAATTTAACCTTACTTTTAGATAAAATCCTTAAGTTTAGTACAATATTTGAATTGATTATCACATGAAAAATTATATGATCCTTTCGTTATTCGGTATTCTATTAAGTTGCAATGCGCAAGAAACACAGAATTATGTTTTGAAAGCCGTTAACTATGACGAGTTGAAATCAGTTATACAACAAGAAGACGATAAATTGTATGTCGTAAATTTTTGGGCAACATGGTGCAAACCTTGTATCGAAGAACTTCCAGCATTTATGGCTGTCAATGAACAATTCAAAGATGATCCCAATTTCAAAATGATTTTGGTTTCTATGGATAGCAAAAAACAATTGGACACGAAAGTCAAAAATTTCATCGAAAAAAATAAAATGAAGGTCGATGTCTATCTTTTGGATGACAATAAACGGATGAACGAATGGATTCCTGCTACAGATCCTTCTTGGAGTGGTGCGATTCCTGCCACTGTGTTTTACAAAAATGGTAAGAAAGTACATTTCAAAGAATTGGAAATGACTCAATTTGAATTAGAAGATATTATTGAAGAAAATTTATAAGTATGAAACAGTTAATTTTATTACTATCCAGCAGCTTTTTATTGGCGAATTGCAATGCCAAAGAAAGCCCTAAAAATAACGATCCAGTTTCTCCGAAGATGGAAACGAAAAAGGAAGAATCGAATGCTTTTAAAGGATATTCGATTGGAGATGAAGCTACTGATTTCAAACTTAAAAATATAGATGATCAATTTGTTTCCCTAGCCGATTATCCAAACGCAAAAGGATTCATTGTGATTTTCACTTGTAATCATTGTCCGTATGCTGTAGCTTATGAAGATCGAATTATCGCTTTGGATAAAAAATACAAAGATTTAGGGTATCCAGTAATTGCAATCAATCCAAATGATCCAACAGTCCAGCCAGAAGATAGTATGGAAATGATGAAAGTTCGTGCACAAAAAAAAGGGTTTACATTTCCGTATTTGTTAGACGAAGGACAAGCAATTTATCCGCAATATGGCGCTACCAAAACGCCACATGTATTTTTACTGAACAAAGAAAACGGTAAAAACATTGTCAAATACATTGGAACAATTGACGATAATTACTCAGACGAAAAAGATGTTTCGACCAAATATGTTGAAAATGCGGTTGATGCTTTACTAAATGGAAAGAAAGTTCCTCTTGAAACAACGGTTGCAATTGGATGTACGATAAAAGTGAAGAAATAAGAAAAAAGCCCTTTCAAAGGGCTTTTTTTATGTTGTGTAAATTCGATCAAATATCAATTTGGATGCGTTTCCATTTCCAAAAGGGTTGATCCAATTATTGATAGAAGTCGAATTCTTTTCTCGATAGAATTCCTCTTTGATTCTTTCAACATCTGTTCCGACTAAAATTCCACAACCACAATCTACAACTTCTGGACGTTCTGTTTCATTTCGTAAAACAAGTACTCTTTTACCCAATGTAGGAGCTTCTTCTTGAATTCCACCCGAATCAGAAATAATCAACATGGTCTTAGCCATTAGTTTTACCGCTTCGATATAATCCAAAGGTTCAGAAAATTTCAAGTTTGCAGGTGTATTTTCAAAATATCCTAAAATGGTTGAACGTGTATTCGGATTTGAATGTAGACTCCAAATAAAATCAATATCTGGATTTTCAACCGCTAATTCACTTATGGCTCTACAAATATTCTGCATTGGTTCACCAATGTTTTCGCGTCTATGTGCCGTGATAAATACTTGATTAGACTTCGTTAGTTCAATCGATTCTTTTTCTAACACATAATGCAACAAATCAATGATGGTGTTTCCTGTCACTTGAATTTGCTCATCAAAAATTCTTTCGGCTAATAAATTATTTTTGGATGCTTGAGTCGGCGCAAAATGAATGGAGGTTCCCAAGGACACCACTCTCCTATTGTATTCTTCTGGAAAAGGCAATCGAATGTCTGTCGTTCGCAGTCCTGCTTCAATATGGTAAAATTCAATTTTCTCTACAAAAGATACAATGGACGAAGCCAAAACCGTAAACGTATCGCCTTGAGCAATTAACTTGTTCACCTTATTGGCTTTGACTGTATTGGAAATGTCATTGATAAGTTGTGCAATTAGGTTAGAATTGGAAAATTCGTTTGATTGTACTTCCAATCGAAAATCAGGTTGAAAATTGAAAAGATTCTCCATATTACTCAAAAGTTCAACATGTTGCCCTGTATTGATTGTAATAAAAGGAATTGTTCTTTTCTTTGCTTCCAAGATCAAAGGAAAAACTTTTAAAAATTCGGGTCTTGTCCCATATACAATTGCAAGCATTAGCGAAGAATTTTCTTTTTTAATTTTTGAATGGAATAATTGATAATCGTTTTCAATGGAATTTTATCCAAAATATCTTCAATCGCAAAATCTTTTCGGACTTCTGTAAAGTTGAAAATAATTCTAGAATCTTTTAATGTAAGGAATTCTGAGATTTTATAGTGATGATGAACCTGATCTTTAAATGGGTTTGGGGTATCTCTTTTATGCCATGTACCAATGAAATGATGCGTTGCATAGTTCTTAGGTAAATCCAAACAGAAATGTGTAGATGGATAAATAACAATTCCATCCTCTAAATGTTGTTCTTCGTCTAGATTGGGATCCACTTTGTAATGATTGACCAATAGATCTGACACAAAAACTGTATTAGTCGTCAAATCAAAATCGGTTTTGGCGTTGTAAAAATCAATTACCTTCAATGGCCAAGGATGTCCTTTTTCGGTTGCCCAAAGTGCGGTAAATGGAGAGCCTTTTATTTCAAATCCTGAAAATGCACGATGGTGTAAAAATTCATCCAAAGGCAATTTCACTTCCACATCTATATCCATATAAATGCCACCCATTTCATACAAAGCCAAAGCTCTTGCATAATCTGAAACAAATGCCCATTGATTTTGTTTCACGGCCAATTGTACATATTCACAAATATTGAAATCAAAATTGGATTCATTCCACTCGATAATTTGGTAATCGGGCAAATACTTTTTCCAACTTTCTAAACAGATTTCAAAGGATTCAGGTTTGGGCTTGCCTCCAAACCAGCAATAATGGATTATTTTTGGGATCATGATTTGGAATTAGCTTTCATATATAAAAATACACCTGAAGTAATTATTTTCGATTTATTTTCATTAAAAATCCAGCGATGCAAAGGTTGTTTTCTATAATTCCCCTTAATTCCCAATTCTTTCAAGATAGTGTCTATAATATGATTTTCCATTATATCATCATAAATGATCTCTAGTTGATGGGTATTTTTGAACCTACTAATCAAATTCCCCATTATTTTATTATCATAAAAATGATGAACTTCAACCAGGATATCAGTATTTTTTTGCCAAGGGTATTGATCTGGTAAAAGCAAAAAATCTTCTGCTCCTTCACAATCAATTAGTAAAAAATCAATTTTTTCATTCCATTTTTCTAATATTTCCGCTGTTGCCTCTTGATAAAATTTATACGGTTTAAGATTATTTAGGCTTATCCAAGATTCCAAAAATGGAAAAAACTTTTCATCCATTTCAAAAACATACATGTTTTCGGGTCTTAAAAAATTACTTAATCCAGCTGGATAATATCCTTTATGACCACCAATCACCATAATATTGTCAATTTTCCTTGACGGTAAAGTCGAAATTACTTTGTGTAAGGCAAATTCGTACAAACCTAAGGATTCAGCTAGTTTAAATTCCTTTTGAACAATAGTTGGAATTTTAAGACCTGCAAATGGTCCTGTATATATTTGGTGACCGATTTTTTCTAAAACGAGTTGATTCGTTTCAGTTTCTGAAAGATTTTTTACAAAAAATCTCTTTTTTATATAATTAATCATATGCTAGGTTTTGTAATTTGACCATTGACTGGAATTTAGAAGACTTTTGATAAAGTTCTTCATAGGATCCAAATTCAACAATTTTTCCATTTTCCATCAGAAAAATAATATCTGTATTTTTAATTGTGGATAATCTATGAGCGATAATCACCATAGTTGCCTTACCCGATAAATTATCGATTTGTTCTTTTATGTATTTTTCTGTTTCAGAATCTAAGGCTGAAGTTGCTTCATCTAGAATTATTAAATCTATATCTTTATATAATTCTCGAGCAATTGAAATTCTTTGCTTTTGACCTCCAGAAATCAATATTCCATTACTCCCCAAAGGTAAATCTTCATTATTGTCATGAGCTTCAAAAAATTCTTTCAAAGATGCTCTTTCTATCACCTTCCAAAATTTCGCTAGATTTTCATCATTCTTCTCTTGCCAAAATGTAATATTATTGAATAAGGTATCATCAAAAATAACAGGTTCTTGCGTCACATAACCTACCTTATTACGAAAGGATTTGATATCAATCTGAGAAATTTGTTCTCCATCTATAATAACTTGCCCTGATTTTGGTTCGATCAATCCACCAATGATATTTGCTAATGTTGTTTTACCGGCACCGCTTTCTCCGACTAAAGCGATCGAACTTTTATTTTTTATAGTTATGTTAATAGAATCAAGAATTTTTCGATCACCATAACTGAAATTTAAATCCTTTATTTCTATAGCACCAATTCTAGAAATTTTATTGTGTCCTTTTGGTTCACTAAAAGTTGAGAACGAATGCATCATGCTATCAATGGAAAATTTGGCTGGAATATTTGCCAAAAACTTATTCCAAAATCCTTGAAAAGTCGTCAAATGATTTAAAGACCTGTAAAATAACAAAATAGCTGCCATCATGTGAATCATATTTCCATTAAGGAAATACAATTGAACAACCATCACAATAGATATTATTAGAATAATCAATGGTTCCCGTAAATTATCTGAAATAGCTGAAATTCTTCCAATTTTATATTGGGTGTTCTCACTTAAAAGAATTTCCCTTTTTAATTTTTCATTATAAATTTCATAATAATTGGTCGCTTTTAGGTACTTGAAATTTATAATATTTTGAATTAAATAATTTTGAAAATTTCGACCAATGTTTGATAATTTTTGACCATAAATAGTGGTATAATGGTTCAAATATTTAAAGACAATATTTGTTAGTAATCCACCTATCACAACCAAAACAGCAAATTTCCAATCCGCAAAAATCGCCATGAAAACGTAAATCAACATCATGGAAATATTTTGCAAACAGGCCAAATAAATATTTATGGCAGAAATATAACGATTCGTTTCTGTCGTCATATTATTTTGGATATACCCTGAATCTACTTTAGAAAAACCCTCATAACTAAGCCTTTGTAAGGAGTCTATTAATTGAAATCTAATGGTTCTTGCCGATGATTGTTGAATTTTTATCGAAAGTAATGATCGTATATAGGCCATTATTCCTTTAACAAAAAACAACAAAACCATTAAAACTAAAACACTGATCAAATTGATCGGAACATTAAAATATTGAAATGCATTCACTATATATTCCATGTTTCCTAGTGATTGCGTATCATCATTTTTTATGGCAAAATATAACAACGGAATAAACATGACCAAACCTATCCCATCCAATAATCCAACAAAAAAATTGAAGATGACAAAAACGACTAAATTAGTACTTGATAATTTATTGAAATCTTTAAAATATTTAAATAATTTAAAATCCATTCTAATTGATCAATCTTTTCAAGTAATCGCCATAACCACTTTTTCCATATTTTTCGGCTGATTTTAGTAATTGGTTTTCATCAATAAAATTTAGCCGATAAGCGATTTCTTCAATACAGCTAATTTTAAATCCTTGTCTTTTTTCTAGTATTCGAACAAATTCGGAAGCTTCGTGTAAAGAATCAAAGGTTCCTGTATCTAACCAAGCTGTCCCACGTCCCATGATACCTACTTCCAATTCTCCATTTTCTAAATAGATTTTGTTGATGTCGGTAATTTCCAATTCACCTCGATGAGAAGGTTTTAAATTTTTCGCATATTCTACTACACGATTATCATAAAAATACAAACCAGGAACTGCATAATTGGATTTTGGATTTTCTGGTTTTTCTTCAATCGACAAAGCCTTAAAGTTTTCATCAAACTCAACCACTCCATAACGTTCAGGATCATGAACTTGATAGGCAAAAACACAACCACCTTTAATTTGGTTTTTACTTTGTAATAAAGGTTTTAAACCTGTTCCATAAAAGATATTATCTCCTAAAACCAAAGCGACAGAATCATCACCAATAAATTCTTCACCAATGATAAAAGCCTGTGCTAAACCATCGGGACTTGGTTGGGTTTTGTATTGAATAGTACAGCCGATTTGAGAACCATCTCCCAATAATTTTTGAAACAGTTCTGAATCTTGAGGCGTTGTTATAATCAAAATATCACGAATTCCAGCCAACAACAAAGTCGACAACGGATAGTAAATCATCGGTTTATCGTAAACTGGCATTAATTGTTTGCTAACCGAAATCGTTAACGGATATAAGCGAGTTCCAGAGCCTCCGGCTAAAATAATTCCTTTCATAGGTTTAGTTTGAGTATTGTTGATCGTAATATTTCTGATAATTACCAGACGTCACATTGTCTAACCATTCTTTGTTGTCCAAAAACCAATCGATGGTTTTACTTAAACCTTCTTCAAAAGTTACACTCGGTTTCCACCCCAATTCTTGATTGATTTTCGACGCATCAATTGCATAACGCAAATCATGACCAGGACGATCTTTCACAAAGGTGATTAATTTTTCACTTTCCCCTTTCTCACGACCCAATTTCTCATCCATCTGGCGACATAGTTCTTTCACCAAATCAAGGTTCTGCCATTCGTTGAATCCTCCTACATTGTAATTTTCGGCATTTTTCCCTTCATGAAATACCAAATCAATCGCTTTTGCATGATCAATCACGTACAACCAATCACGTGTATATTTTCCGTCACCATAAATCGGAAGTGGTTTATAATTGATGATATTATGAATACATAAAGGTATTAATTTCTCTGGAAAATGATTGGGACCATAATTGTTAGAACAATTCGTCAAAACAATCGGTAAACCATAGGTATCGGCATAAGCTCTTACAAAATGATCGGAACTTGCTTTGGATGCTGAATACGGAGAATGAGGATCATATTTCGTTTCTTCTGTGAAGAATCCAGTTTCTCCTAATGCTCCGTATACTTCGTCCGTCGAAACATGATGAAAACGTTTTCCTTCATAATTTCCATTCCAAATTTTCTTTGAAGCATTCAATAAATTAACCGTCCCCAACACATTGGTTTTCACAAATTCTAAGGGTGATGTAATAGAACGATCTACATGTGATTCTGCAGCTAAATGAATTACACCATCAGGTTGATATTGTTCAAATATTTGATCGATTAAATGTTCGTCTGTAATATCTGCTTTAACGAAAATATAATTGGGCGAATTTTCAATATCTTTTAAATTTTCCAAATTGCCCGCATAGGTCAATGCATCTAGATTGATGATGGTATAAGAAGGATATTTCGTTACGAATTCACGCACGACGTGGGATCCAATAAATCCTGCTCCGCCCGTAATTAAAATAGTTTTTTTCATAGTTGTTGATTAATCGTTCCCAAACAAATCTCGGGTATAAACTTTATCTTTTACATCAGCCAAATCTTCCGTAAAACGATTCGTAATGATAACGTCACAATCTTGTTTAAATTTTTCAAGATCACGCACAACTTTTGAACCGTAAAAAGTATCTTCTTCTAAAACAGGTTCGTACACATAAACCTTAATGCCTTTGGCCTTGATTCTTTTCATAACTCCTTGAATCGCCGAAGCTCTAAAATTATCAGACCCTGCTTTCATCACCAATCGATATACTCCTACCTTTTTGGGTTTCAGAGCCAAAATAGAATCCGCAATAAAATCTTTTCTAGTTCGGTTTGCATCAACAATCGCACGAATCAAGTTATTGGGAACTGCATCATAATTGGCTAAAAGCTGTTTGGTATCTTTTGGCAAACAATAACCACCATATCCAAAAGATGGATTGTTGTAATGATCACCAATTCTTGGATCTAAACCTACTCCTTCAATGATTTGTTTACTATCCAACTGATAAATCTGCGCATAACTGTCCAATTCATTAAAGTAAGCAACACGCATCGCCAAATAGGTATTGGAAAACAATTTAATTGCCTCTGCTTCGGTTGGGTCGGTCATTAAAATTGGAATATCTTTTTTAATGGCTCCTTGCTTCAACAATTCCGCAAATTTTTCTGCTCTTTCTGATTTTTCACCAATGATAATACGAGACGGATATAAATTGTCGTACAATGCTTTTCCTTCTCGTAAAAATTCAGGAGAAAAAATGATATTCTCAAAATTTAGTTTAGTTTTCAAATCATTGGTAAACCCAACAGGAACTGTAGATTTAACAACAACATTTGCATTAGGATTATATTGGATTACATCTTGAATCACTGACTCAACACTCGAAGTATTGAAGTAATTGGTTTTTGGGTCATAATCCGTTGGTGTAGCTACGATGACAAATTCTGCATTTTCATACGCCTCTTTCTTATCCAAAGTAGCTTTGAAATGTAAAGGTTTGTTTTGCAAATATTCGGTGATTTCGGCATCTTCAATTGGAGATTTTTTGTTATTTAACATCTCCACCTTTTGAGGCACAACATCTAAGGCAATTACCTCATTGTTTTGTGCTAATAATACTGCATTGGATAAACCAACGTATCCTGTTCCTACAACAGCTATTTTCATCTGTTTATATTTTATATAAATGTTTGGTGCCAGATGAATTGCCCCTATCATTTAGTATGTAAACTTAGGACATTTCATAGTTTAAAATTGGCTTTGCAAAAGTAATACTTTAAGGTGAAATAACCCTATCTTAGCAGAAAATTAGAAAGATGTCTATCAACAAAGAAATCAAACGCATTACGACTGAAACTCTGAGAGGTATGAAGGGGGTTGAGAAAATTTCAATGTTAACTTCCTATGATTTTACAATAGCACAAATGGTTGATGCTGGAGGGATTGACGCTATTTTGGTGGGTGATTCTGCTTCCAATGTAATGGCGGGACACGAAACTACCCTACCTATTACCTTGGATCAAATGATTTACCATGCTCAATCTGTAGTTCGTGCTGCAAAAAGATGTTTGGTTGTCGTTGATTTACCTTTTGGTTCGTATCAATCAGATCCTCAAAAAGCTTTGGATTCTGCCGTTCGAATCATGAAAGAATCGGGTGCTCATGCAGTGAAATTAGAAGGTGGAAAAGAAATTGCTGAATCCATTTCAAGAATCATCAATGCAGGAATTCCAGTGATGGGACATCTAGGATTAACTCCACAATCGATTTATCAATTTGGAACCTACAAAGTTCGAGCGAAAGAAGAAGCTGAAGCACAAAAGTTGATGGATGACGCAAAACTATTAGAAGAATTAGGTGCGTTTTCACTGGTGATGGAAAAAATTCCAGCAGATTTAGCCAAAAAAGTAACGGAAAGTATCAATATCCCTACAATTGGCATCGGTGCTGGTCCAAATTGCGATGGCCAAGTTTTGGTTGTACACGATATGTTGGGTATGACACATGAATTCAAACCAAAATTTTTACGTCAATATTTGAATTTATACGACGAAATTACCAATGCCGTTCAACAATATGTTGCCGATGTCAAATCGGTAGATTTTCCAAACGAAAAAGAACAGTACTAATTTCCACATTGCCGATTAAATAGATTTGAATTTGAAACCGGAAATTTTATACGAGGATAATCACCTTTTGGTGGTGAATAAAAAAGCAGGTGAATTAGCGCAAGGAGACGAAACTGGAGATGTACCTTTGATTGAATCCTTAAAAGATTTTATAAAAGTTCGTGATCATAAACCAGGGAATGTATTTCTCGGATTGATTCATAGACTTGATCGTCCTACTTCTGGAATATTGGTTTTTGCTAAAACAAGTAAAGCCTTAACGCGAATGAATGAATTGTTCAAAACCAGAGACGTACAAAAAACCTACTGGGCTTTAGTTGAAGGAAAACCTGAAAAGAGTTTCGAACGTTTGGAACATTATCTTCGCAAAAATCAAAAAAACAACAAAGTTTCCGTATTTACCAAACCTACTCCAGAAGCTAAAAATGCTATTTTGGAATACAAATTATTGGGGAATTTGGATCACTATTCATTGCTTGAAGTAGATTTATTTACGGGTCGCTCACATCAAATCCGTTCGCAACTTAGCTTTATTGGTCATTCCATCAAAGGCGATTTGAAATATGGAGCGAAAAGGTCCAATCCCGATGGCAGCATTTCCTTACATGCTAGAAGAATTGAATTTAACCATCCTGTTACCAAAGAAAAACTAACCATCATTGCACCACCACCTAAAGACAAAATTTGGAATGAATGTCTTAAATTTGAATTTAATTAAATCCTTATGAATCGACTCTTTTACAGAATCGTCTATACCTTCTCTCTTTTGCCTTTTTCTATCTTGTATGGATTTTCATGGATTTTGTATGTTTTGTTGAATTATGTAATTGGATACAGAAGAAAAGTTATTTATCACAACATTAAAAATTCCTTTCCAGAAAAGTCCGATAAAGAAATCAAGGAAATTCAGAAAAAGTTTTACAAGAACTTCTCCGATTATTTGGTGGAAACCTTGAAAACTTTATCCATTTCAATAGAGGAACTGAACAAACGACATACGTTTACCAACATAAAATTGTTCCGAAAATATGAATTGGAAGGACGAAATGTCATGATGATGGCTGGCCATATTTTCAATTGGGAATGGTTTGTTTCAACTGGTCCAAATGTCCAAACACCTACAACTGTAGCGGTATACCATAAGGTGAAAAATAAATTTTGGAACGAACAAATTAACAATATCAGAGGAAAATTTGGAACCGTTCAATTGGACATGAAGCATACGCCAAGATTTATGATGTCTGCTCCAAATGATGGCAGTCACGCCTATTTATTTGTCGCCGATCAAAGTCCAAAAAAGTCCGCAATTCATTATGATTTGGAATTTCTAAACCAAACGACACCCGTTTTTGTCGGATTTGACAAAATTGCGATGAAGAAAAATATGGCGGTTTTATTTTGCAAAATGGTCAAAGTGAAACAAGGCTATTATCATACAACCTTTGAAGAAATTTTACCTGATGGTGATAAATTTGAGGAATATGAAATAGTCCACAAATTCTTTGAGAAATTAGAAATTACAATCAAAGAAAATCCCGATAATTGGTTGTGGAGCCACAAACGTTGGAAATATAAAAAAGGAATCGACTATTGAAAACAGCTATTGCCATATTGAATTGGAATGGTCGAAATTTATTAGAAGAATTTTTACCTTCTGTCGTTGAACACTCAACAGAAGCAGATATTTATGTCATTGACAATGCTTCAACAGACTCATCTTTGGAATTCATTTCATCCAATTATCCCAACATAAAAATCATTCAACTCGATGATAATTACGGATACGCAATCGGTTATAACAAAGGAATTCAGAAGATTCTAGCATTAGATTCATCGATTGAAATTTTCTGTTTATTGAATTCCGATGTGAAAGTTTCCCAAAATTGGTTAGCTCCTATTCTAAATTTGTTTCAAACTGATTCATCCATTGCAGCGATTCAGCCCAAAATCTTGGACTATAAAAATCCGTCCAAATTTGAATATGCAGGAGCTGGAGGCGGATTCATTGACAATTATGGTTTTCCATTTTGTCGAGGAAGAGTTTTTTGGACATTAGAAGAAGACAAAGGACAATTCAACGATACAACTCAAGTATTTTGGGCTTCTGGAGCTTGTATGTTCATTAGAACGAAAGACTTTTTGGAGCAACAAGGATTTGACGAAGGATTCTTTGCCCATATGGAAGAAATTGATTTGTGTTGGCGATTGAACAATGCTGGTAGAAAAATTTATTACTGTGGTGAATCAACCGTTTACCATTTAGGTGGAGGAACTTTGAAAAACAATTCCGCAAGAAAAACCTATTTAAATTTCCGAAACAGCCTATGGATGTTGGTTAAAAATCTTCCTGCCTGGAAAGCTTTTCCTTTTGTTTTTCTGCGCTTGAGTCTGGATGGAATTACAGGAATCGTATTTCTTTTTTATGAAGGATTTCCTCATTTTTGGGCAGTTATAGATTCACACTTTGGCTTCTATAAACGATTGTTCCATTACATGAATTTGAGAAAACCGGGAATTTCTGGTTATTCCGATAAAAAACTGATTCCTTTCCAATATTTCATTCAGAAACGGAAATTTTATAAGGATTTGAAATAAATCTAATAGTTCACTTCAATTATTCCCAATAAAGAACTTATTGATACACAAATGAAAATCAAAGCAATCATACATAAAAAGGATAATACTAAATAATTTAATTTATTTTCTGATGAAATAATAAATTCACGAGGATTGTTCTGATTGTAAGTGACTTCTACAGTTTGATTTATTTTATTTCTATAGGTTCTAATTTTACTTAAATCAGTGGCAAAATAAAATGCTGGTTTTTCACAAATCTCAATACCATCCTTAGTAAAAAAAGAAAGTTTTGGTTCCTTATATCCATATTCAACTATCTCATATTTTACAATTTTAGCATTTGCAAAAACGGGATTATTGTGGATTCTTTTTAAAATCAAAAAATACTTAAAAATGAAGTATAACAAATATGATCCTAATAGTATTCCACAAATTATGGGTTTATAGAACATGAAGAATATAAAGCCTACAACAAATATTACTTCAAACCAATTTTGTTGAATATATTTTAAAATCGAGTTCAACACAAGAAATCAAACTTCACCCAATTTGGTAGCAATCGTATTGATGAAATTCGTCAAAGGACCTTTAGCCATCATTTCAATCATCATATTGAATTTACCTTCGAAATCCAAACTAACATCAGAAGATTGTTCATCAACGGGATCAATATTGATGGTTAAGTAATATTCGAAATTTGGAGAAGGTGATTCAAAAACCAAACGAGAAGGCTCGGTAGATTCTTTTAATTTCATTCCCACCTTTGGCAAATTCCCTATTTGAACCGCAAATCCTTTTCCCGATTCATGGATTTCAAATGATTTGGTATCATCTGGCATCAATTGACGATAGTTTTCCATATTGGATAGAAAAGCAAAAGTTTCTTCCTGATTTTTTGAAAAACGTGTTTTATTTGTATTTACATTCATTACCGTTGAAATTTAATTATCTTTGTTAGCAAATGGTTTCAAATGTACAAAGTTTTTTACAATGAAAAAGCCCTAATCCTCACCGAAAAACCATTGGGAAACCTTAAAACCTTAAAATTTAACACAGAAAATCAATTTGATGAAGCGATTGATATTTTAAAAAATACTTCATTAAATGAAATCAACATTTTTCATCATAATCTTGAAAAACTTTGGAATACCTTCCAAGCAAATTTTCACTATTTAGAAGCGGCTGGTGGAGTCGTGAAAAATCAAAATGACGAATATTTATTCATTCATCGATTGGGGAAATGGGACTTGCCAAAAGGCAAAGTGGAAGAAGGAGAAACCATAGAAACTGCCGCTGTAAGAGAAGTTGAAGAAGAATGTGGCATCAATAATTTGGTACTAAATGAACATCTTACAACAACCTACCATATTTATTTTCAGGACAATCTTAAATTAAAAGCTACCTATTGGTATGCAATGGATTACCATGGAAATGAAACTTTAATTCCACAATTAGATGAAGGTATTGGCATTGCAGAATGGAAACCCAAAACAGATTTCCCTAAAATTTACACCCAAACCTACGAAAACATCAAAATCGTTCTCGACTTAATTTGATGGAACAATCAATTTCCCAATTCTCGATACGGGTCCCATACAACCTGCGTCAGATTTGTGACAAGTGATACAACTGTTCACAACATTATTGTAGAATAATTTTCGATTTGGGTCGTTTGCATTTGCCTCATATAAAACCTTTAAATTTTGAAGGTACAAATCAGAAAAGCGCATAAACTCCTCCGTTCGATCAAATCCATCCGACAATTTTGCCGTATGAATTTTCGTAAATTCCTTGGGAAATTCACCCATTTCACCACCTTCAAGAACAGCATTTCGTTTATCAGCCAGCTCATCATACATCTTTTCCATCAACAAGGCCATTTCAGAAAATTCGTAAATATCCTGAAAACTACTCGAGGTTTTCTCCTTCTCAACTTCCTTTTGAGAACAAGAAAGAAGGACAAAACCTACAAGTATATAAGCGCTTAGTTTTTGAATCATGAAGCTTTTTTCTTGATTAAAACCCCATCAGCCATAAAAGTATATTCCACCTTTGGTTCTGTAATCTGTGCAATTTCTTCATCAGACTTCCCACCATCTTTTGCATAATGTTTCAATTCCTCAACTGTCGTTTCTTCTTTTTTCGCAATTCCTTTTATGATTGCTTCAGAACCTTCCGAGTCCATCGGAACAAAGAATTCATAATCTTTAAAACGAACAAAAGTCTCCGTTTCTGGCTGACCTAAATCCATTTTCATCCAACATCCTTTCTTTTTACATACCGATTGAATCGTTCCTTTGAAAGCAATTTCAACCGAATCACCAACAGACAATTTTTCATATTCTTTCAACATTTCTTCTGCTGATAAAGCACCATCTGCCGAAATTTCCGCACCAAAAGATTCATATTGAGAAGCATCTGCCACTTCAATTTCCTCCGTTTTGATTCCTTCCTTCACTTCCTGTTTACAGGAAACTATAGCAGCTCCCAATACCAGAGCCAAAATAAATTTTTTCATCAAGTTCATTTTTTTACAAATATAATCCAATAAATGATTTTCCCTTCATTCCTAAAAATAAACCAATTCCAAAGTCTCACGAGAATCGCATATTTTCATTCAATCCATCCCTATATTCAAATATTAAATTCTGGGCGGCTCTCGTTGGATAGACAAGTAAGGATTATAAAGAAGTCAAAAGCCAACGAGACCGGGCTGTCTGTTGCAACTCCTCGCCTCCTTCGTCGTCTGTGGGGTTTCCACGCCCATCCCTGCCGCGAGCTTAAATAAATTTGTGATTTAAGATTTTAGATTTCTGATTGTTGACAACCGATATTTCAATAAAACGGTTCCTGAGCATTTGATATTAAGAGGAGAAACGCAGTTTCAGTAAGTAAACCAGTTCCTGAGCATTTGATATTAAGAGGAGAAACGCAGTCTCGGTAAGTAGACCAATTCCTGAGCATTTGATATTAAGAGGAGAAACGCAGTCTCGGTAAGTAGACCAATTCCTGAGCATTTGATATTAAGAGGAGAAACGAAGTTTCAGTAGGTAGACCAGTCTCCTGTCATCCAGAACGTAGTGATGGATCTACCTATTACTTGCTACCAGATACTTGCTACCAGATACTTGCTACCAGATACTTGATACTTACTACCAAAGTATATAGCAAAAAAAATCCCCATCTGCGTAAGCAAATGAGGATTTGATAAAAGATAGGCGGCGACTGTATTTTACCCTGAGCTTGTCGAAGGGCTCCCACTTTCGTAGCCCCGATAACTATCGGGGTCGG